>CANLIF010000013.1 GCA_947491175.1 Actinomycetota bacterium | reverse complement strand
GCCAAAAATCTGCGGTTAACTTCGGAGGCACCCAGTTCGATGCGCCTGGAGAAATAACTTTGGGGGTCGCAATGAACCGGCAAATCAAGTAACGGAGCACACCATTTCCTAGTTGCAAAACCAATTTGGCTATTCATCGCAATACTTAATGACTTCGGCTGGCGATCTGATTCAGTTATCATGTTTGAAAATTCATCTACGGTTGGATTGTTTTCGTAAACTCCATGTACGTGATGATCAACAAGTGCGACTTGATCTACATAATCTTGAATTTCTGAACTCATCAAATGCCCTAATAAATCTGATGATAACGAGCGCACTTAGCGGCATTATCTAGTCCCGCTAAGGTCGCTTCTTCGCTGGCTCGGATACCTAGGTGAGTTTCAATTAGATCTTGCGCGAACCAACCTTGCATAACGCTATCGGCTTTAAAAGCTGCAATGGCTTGATTCAAAGTCGCAGGTAACTGAGGAACATCTACGTTATCTACGTGATCATCAACTATTTGATTGATGTCTAAGTCTCGATCTAACCCATCGCACATTGCATTAATGAGGCAAGACATAACTAGATATGGATTGGCTGTTGCATCTGCCGCCCTGTATTCGATATTGAATATCTTGTTAGGGTCTGAGCCACTTGGAATTGGGCAAATCCGAAGTAACGCTTCCCGATTTTGCCGGCCAATACAAATTCCACCAGCACTCCAGCGATGTGGGGTTAAGCGCAACGCAGATACCTGACTTGGCGCGGTCCATGCCAAAATTCCTTCAGCATGATCCAAAACTCCAGCAAAGGCAGATTCAGCAGCTCTGGACAAGCCAGCTTTACCCTGTGGATCGTATGTGACGGGCTTGCCATTTTTCGTTAACGACAAATGCACGTGAACTCCGTTACCGACGCCTTCTGGGTGCGGAAGTGGCACAAAAGTTGCACGAAGCTTATTCTCTCGTGCCACGTGCCTGACTATTTCTTTGAGAATTACCGCGTGATCACATGCAGTGAGTGCGCCTTGAGGTGTCATTGTGATTTCAAATTGACCCGCACCAAACTCTGGTAGCCAATTTTCCAGTTCAATCCTTGCAGCAATACAAGCATTCCAAACGTCGCTTCCAAATGGTTCGCAGGCCAACATGGAATCTAGCCCGAAAGGCGATCCTGGTAGTGATGAGCCATCTTCTCGTTTCGTCACAAATTCATGCTCAAAAGATGAAACAACTTCTAGTCCATGATCGTTACGCAATCGCTCAATTGCCAGTTTTAAATTGCTTCTTGGGCAGCACTCCCAAGGCTTGCCGTCCATAGTGTGCTGATCGGCCAAGTACATTTCAACGTCACGACCGTATGCCTTACCTCGAAACACTGCCTTTGTTGAAATGTCTGGGATCAACCTCAAGTCACCCAAGGCACCGAATGGGTTTGGATCAGCTAGCGCGCCAAATGCATTAAGTGCCAGATCTGCCGGCACCCATCCCACACCTGAAGTTGGATTCAGTCCTGACTTGGGCAAAGACCGGCCGCGCGTGATGGCAACTAAGTCATTTACGGCAATGAATGCAAAGGGTTCGACGCTATCCGATTTCATGATTGGTTACATCTCCTGTTTTTCTGTTTACCCGCAGTAAGGATCCATTTTTAAGTTCTTCAAAGTTATTAGGGTTTGGCCTGACACCAGTTGACCAGGCAGATGTCACACCGTTAATTGATTGCCAAAACAGAGCATAATAATCAGGCTGTAATTCTGGACTGCGATTCTCTGGCTCATGTTGACAAACAATGACGAGTTCGGTTTCGGTCAAGATCATAGCGTTAAGGGATGTGTAATGTATCGGAGCAAACTGCCTTACTAGAGATTGGTAAGCAGCTACAAAGTCTCCGTTAGATTTCCTCAGCTGAGTTAATAACGCAGCGAAGTACTGTTCGCTATCAGTTTCACCATCAAGTTCGGCTAGATAGTCAGAATCAATCAAGTCCGTTAATTCTTTACCTCTTGCAACTCCTCCATTGTGGATGAATGCGATATCTCCAGTTGGACCCTGCTTAACAAAAGGATGGGTGTTTGGAATGCAAACAGCAAGCTCTTCAGTTGCCCATCGTAAATGTGCAATTGCATCTGTGGTTTGCATTTGTGTCAGTAGGTCTGAATAAATCGATGATTCATGAGCTGGGCTGGTATCTCTAACTAATTTGATTTCAGCCGAATCTGCATAGGCAATTCCCCAGCCGTCGCGATGAACTGTACTTAACTCCGTAAATGCCTGGAGATCTGTACCAAGTGCGGCAGCAACACTTAGCGGTTCACCTGAATGCCAAGCAAATAATCGACACAAAATTACACCTTTTCCTGAGATTTCTTCCCAAAGATTCCGTTAGGGAAAATTGACAAGATAATTACGACAAGTGTGTACGTGACTGCATCACGGTAAGGCATGACATTTGGTGGCAACCAAGTCTGCAGCGCAATCTCGATCGCACTTAAAATGAATCCACCCGCAACTGCGCCAGTTAGGCTGCCTAGCCCACCAATAACTGCGACAATGAAGGCCGCCAAAACTGGTTTAAAGCCCATTAATGGGTCAACTGAACCACGCTGGATTACCCAAAGGACACCAGCGACACCTGCCAACAGCCCAGACAATAAGAACGCAAACATGATCAACCGGGAAGCCTTGACTCCCATTAATCCGACAATTTCAAAGTCATCGGCGGCGGCTCTAATTGCCCAACCCCAGTAGCTTCGGTCAAAAAAGAACTTAAGGGCAAGCAGAGACAGTACGCCGACTGTAATTGACATGATTTGAACTTTCGAAATCTGTGAATTACCAATCGATAGTGAAGTTGTTAACCAGGTTGGAACCGGAACTGCTTGTCCTCTTGGGGAAATTCCATTTTGAAACAAAACCTGGAGCAGCATGGAAACCGCAAAACTAGTCATTAGCAGGGTTGCGCCACTTGCATTGCGAACTGGTCTGAATGCTGCGAACTCCATTAGCGCAGCAGATATGCCACCAGCAATGACCGCTACTAAAACCGCCAACCAAAACGGTTGGCCAGTCAAAATTCCAGCAAGCAGAACGTAACCAGTTAGTGTCATTAATTCGCCGTGGGCAAAGTTAATCAAACCCAGCACACTGAATACGACGGCTAAACCAAGTGCCAAAAGAGCGTAAGTACCACCAAGTGAAATGACGTTGACAAGATAAGAAATTAAAGCATCCACTAATCAGCACCTCCTAAGTAAACTCTCTTGACTTCATCGGAAGTTCTAAGGTCTGCAGCGGATCCCTCAAGCGCAATTTCTCCAGTTGACATTGCGTAGGCACGATCAGCAAATTTAAGAACTCGCATAACTTCTTGTTCCACAATTATCATGGCAAGTCCGGTCTTGCGTAAGTCAGATAACAATTGATAAACCGCATCGACAATAGTTGGTGCCAAACCAAGTGATGGCTCATCGATCAATAAAAGTTTTGGTTGAGACATTAATGCTCTGGCGATAGCAACTTGCTGTTGTTCGCCACCAGATAAAGTTCCCGAAACTTGTTGCAATCTCTCTCGAAGAATTGGAAGACGATCCAAAAGGTCATCGAACAAATCATCCGATTTGGCTTTGCGCGGTGCACCCAACATCAAATTTTCGCTAACTGTCAGGTTTGGGAAAAGGCGGCGACCTTCAGGCACTAACGACAGGCCTAACGAGACAATCCGCTCAGTTGGTAAGCCAGTAATGTCATGGCCGGCAAAATTAACGGACCCTTGGGATTTAATCAGACCAACAATTGCGCGCAAGGTCGAAGATTTACCCGCACCGTTGGGGCCAAGGAGGGCGACTACTTCGCCCTCCTTGACCTCTAGGTTGCTGCCACGCACAGCCTTAACCGCTCCATATGAAATGGAAAGGTCTGTGGTTGTCAGCAGGGAGTTACTCATTATTACAACTGAGCCTTTGGCACAGTTGCAGGATCTGGCGCGAAGGTGCCAACGAGTGAACGCTCGCTGTTCTTGATCTCAACCAAAGCCACTTCACGAATGGCCATACGATCTCCACCCTTGTAGCTAATAGTTCCAGTTATTCCTTGTGCGCCTTCAAGATTTGACCATGCTTGCCAAATCGCATCAGCGTCACAACTTTGGGCCTGCTTAACAACAGCGTCAAGAGTAAGTCCTAGTTCATAACCTGTTACCGCATAGATAGTCTCAGGATCTTTACCGTACTTAGCGTTGTAGTCAGTGAAGAAAGTGCTCATGGCACCTTCGTTCTTTAAGACTCCAGCAGTTGTGTAGGTAACACCTTCAGCAATATCTGCAAGTGCCAGTGTTGTAGGTGAATCGATGCCATCTGTTCCAAGAACAGCAGCAGTTATTCCTGCACCACGAAGCGCCTTAATGAAAGTTGGGAAATCTGGCTCATATGCTGGCGTCATGATGACATCAGGGGCTGGACTTAGCGCCTTGATTTCATCAACAATTACGCTGAAGCTTGCCTGTCCCATGGAGAAGGTACCTTCTCCAACAACTTTGCCACCATTAGCTTCAAATGCTTCTTTGAAATATCCAGGTAACAGATTTGTGTACGCGCTGTCTGGGGATCCCAGAGTGTATGCGTTTTGGTATCCCATTTCAGTTGCATGGTCTGCAAGTACTTTGGCTTGAGTGTTGTCACCAAATGCATTGGAGAACATGTGATCGCCAACCGCAAGTGGCAAAATTGGTGATGAACCAAACCACGATACGGCAGTAATGCCCTCATCCTGAGCCAATTGTCCGGCTGCGATGGATGGATCAGCGTCGCCTGGAGTAATCAAAATACTGATTCCTTCAGCAACTAATTCAGCTGCCACAGTTGCAGATTGAGCTGCATCAGAACGAGTGTCCTTGACAACTGTTTCAATTGTAAATTTCCCGTCGATGCCGCCTGCTGCGTTAACTTGCTCTGCCCAGAGTTCAAATCCCTCTAGGTTTGGCACGTCGATGTATGCAAGTCCGCCAGTCTGGCTTCCCGCTACACCAACTTTGACAGTGCAAGCTTCACTAGTTGTAGGAGCCGATGAGGTTGCAGTAGCCTCGCCTTCCCCAGTAGCACAAGCCGACAACAGCATGATTGCACTTAGGCTCACGACCATCTTTGTGACCTTGGAAGGCCCAGACTTTCGTTGCATTAGTTCACTACCTTTCGTTGTGTGTTGAGTTTTCATCATCTGATGATTCTTCTCCCCAGCCCAAATATGCAGCATGCACTTCGGGTAAGGATAAGACTGTTTCTGGATCTCCCTGGGCAATAACCCGGCCGTGATCCAAGACGGTTAAAGAATCGCAAGCTGATCTGATCAAAGTTACATCGTGATCGATTAAAAGCATGCCAGCATTTGCTTGCTTCATAATTTGGCGAAATTGCGCCAAGAGTTCTGCTGACTCGGCTGGATTCATTCCAGCGGCAGGTTCATCAAGAAGGAGCACAGAAGGTTTTAAGGCAAGAGCCCGCGCGATTTCTACTCGCCTTTGATCGCCAAATGAAAGTTCGCCCGCAAATCGGTAGGCATGCTGCAAAACACCAACTTGATTAAGAAGGGAAAGCGCGGACTTGTCTGAATCTTTTACTGATTCGCCAGCTGAAATACAAGCAACGACAACGTTATCGACAACCGTTAATTCCCTAAACAGTCTGATGTTTTGGAAAGTTCGACCAAGCCCAGATCTAGCACGATTCCAAGTCTTTTCTTTGTTAATTTTTAGATTACCTAATTGGATTACAGCCGAGTCAGCTTTAGAGATACCAGTAATGCAATTGACCATAGTCGACTTGCCCGAACCGTTAGGTCCGATCAATCCAGAGATCTTGCCCCGCTCGACGAACATGTTGGCATCGTCAAGAGCGACTAAGCCGGAAAATCTCTTGGTTATGTTGGTAGCCACCAAGACTTGCTCGCCCGAAGGAAGTGCGTCTGCCAAAGGAACCGCTTCGCCAAGAATTGGTGAGTCGCCTCGATAGGCAGCAGTTTCCTCAGGTTCATGGAAGCCCATGACACCCTTTGGCCTTATATACAGAGTCAACAAAATTATGATTGCAAGGCCGGCGTTGGTGAGGCCAAATAAGCCAATGCTGTCGCCGATCTTTCGCAAATTTTCTATTACGGCCATTACGAGAACAACCCCAACAACTGCCCCAGCTACCGACCCAGATCCACCAACAATCAACATTGTTAAAAGTGTCAGAGTTAATGTGAAGTAGAAATCTTTTGGGGAAAATGCCCCAAGAAGTCCGGCGTAGCACGAACCCATCCCACCTGCGACAGCTGCCGAAAGTACCCAGGCTTTAAATTGACTTTGTTGAATTCGAACTCCCGAACTAGATGCGGCAATTGCATCATCACGCGAGGCCCTGACATGTATGCCAGTCTTTGAATCTCTAAACCAGCGCGCAATCACCAAAGCGATAATGGCAACTGTCGCCGCAACTGGAACACTTGTAAATCGCTTTACGCCATAAAACGTCTGACTGCCTCGCGTAAAATCTTCAGCACCAACAAGCGTGCTGTGAATAATAATTAGAATTCCAACAGTCGCAATCGAAGCAGAATCTCGAAGCCTTGCAATTACTAAACCTGAAAGTGCTCCAACCAGTGTGGCCACTAACACTCCACACAACATCGCAATTGGAAAAGTAAATGATGCTTCTTGTAATACGACTGGAAGTGATGACAATGAAGTCTGTTTAACAATTGGAGTCATTGACAGGATTCCTGTGGTGTATGCCGAAACTCCCACAAAACCCACGTGACCGAAACTTAGGATTCCACTATTTCCGCTAAATATCTGAAGTGCCAACACACCTACTAACAAAGTCAGCGCGTTTGCCAAAAGTAGTTGCGGCGCCTTTGACATGCCGCTTCCAAAGAAGCCGACCAGGGCAATAAACAATGACCAAAAAGCCATTGAGGTGTATCTTCTGGAATTTCTAGTTCTGGTTAAGGCCAAAGGAATAAGTGTCAACTTAAAAATCTCCATCCCCTCATACCAGCCTTACTGAAATCCAACCTTAAGTCTCAAGGGGCGTCAAGGGATTTGGTCAAAGAAATAGGACTCTTTTGGGTCACGAATCAAGGTTTTTGATGTAAGGAGTGCCGTTATCCCATAACTCGCAAGATAGCGTCAACTTTGCTGCCAAATTTCGAATGATTGCTTCATGTGATGGGCTTATGACTACAAAGGCTCCACCAGAAAATTCGCTATCGTCGCGTCGCAACGAATCAGCAATCCGAGCTAGTGGCTGTAGGTGCATACCTTGCCAGCCAATACTTCGATAAGTGTCAGCACATATGGCTAACTTATTTTTACTTCCTTGCGCCCAGCCCATAATTCCGATGTAATGTCCGACGTTCCAATCAGGAGATGGTCCTTGCGGATTTTGCCCGGATAGAAATTCAATTGCAGTTGCAGGTTCAGTTTTACCTCCCCACAGAAATCGGGTTGCACTATTTGCTATTAGCAATGCGGGTTGATCTAAGTCAACCAGTGCCTCAAGAAGGTGTTCCAAAATTTCTGCGGTCCACTCACCACGCAATGGAATAGCAACCAGCTTTGAATCGGCTAACTCATTCGTTGCAACAACAAGACCCTCGGGTGAGGTTCCAGTGATATTACTGTCATCAATGCGGGGCAACTCAAGAATGTAGTCAGCTCGGCCACCATCATTTGGTGGCAACGACTCGCTGATTTGGACAGTACTAAGAATGGATCCCGCGGCAAGGCCCACGTGATCTTGTTCAACTTTTACTGAAGCCAGCGCGCGCAGCGCTAACGTAATCCAAAATGCGCCACACAACTCATTTTTTTGTGGCATTTCGCTTGCATGTTCAGCAAGCAGCGCTTCGGATCCTGGCAACATTTGGATTGTGTATTGACTCATGTCGCCGAGGCTAACAGAAGCGAACCCAAATTTTGTCAGGGTATTTGAATCATTTCTTAGTCGACGTTATCCATCGAATCTGAACCCATGCCACCTGGTGCTTCAGGTGTGGTCTTTTGAACCTGCATCAAGAAATCAAGATTGCTCTTGGTTTCGCGAAGTTTGGTAAGTAGCAATTCCAGTGACTGCTGTGAGTCAAGTGCATGTAGGACCCGACGAAGCTTCCAAATAACCTTGAGCTCATCTGCAGCCAAAAGGATTTCTTCGCGACGAGTTCCCGAAGCTTCGACATCAACTGCTGGGAAGATGCGACGATCTGCGAGTCGGCGATCGAGCTTGAGTTCCATGTTGCCAGTTCCCTTGAATTCTTCGAAGATAACTTCGTCCATTCGAGAGCCGGTATCAACAAGGGCAGTTGCCAAGATTGTTAGCGAGCCACCCTCTTCGATGTTGCGCGCAGCACCAAAGAACTTCTTTGGTGGATAAAGCGCAGCCGAGTCAACACCACCGGAAAGAATACGACCGGATGCTGGGGCTGAAAGGTTGTAGGCACGACCAAGGCGAGTCATTGAATCAAGTAGAACTACAACGTCATGACCCATTTCAACCAAACGCTTTGCACGCTCAATTGCAAGTTCGGCAATTGTGGTGTGATCTTCCGCTGGACGATCAAAGGTGGAAGCAATAACTTCACCCTTTACCGAACGCTGCATGTCAGTCACTTCTTCAGGTCGCTCATCCACAAGAACAACCATCAAGTGAACTTCTGGATTGTTTTCCGCAATCGCATTGGCAATGTTCTGCAAAATCATGGTCTTGCCGGCCTTTGGTGGCGAAACGATAAGTCCACGTTGACCCTTACCAATTGGTGCAACTAAATCGATTACGCGAGTAACCAAGTTGTTTGGCACAGTTTCTAGGCGCAAGCGATCCTGCGGGTAAAGCGGTGTTAGCTTGCCAAAATCAACGCGCTTAATTGCTTCGTCTGGTTCAAGGCCATTTATAGATTCGATGCGAACTAGTGGATTGAATTTCTGTGGGCGATCACCTTCGCGTGGCTGCTTAACCTGACCGGTTACTGCATCACCCTTACGAAGTGAGAAACGCTTTACTAATCCCATTGATACATAAACATCGTTTGGACCTGGCAAGTAGCCGGAAGTGCGCACGAATGCGTAGTTATCAAGAATGTCAATGATTCCTGCAACTGGCAACAGCACGTCATCGTCAGAAACTTCTAAGTCATAATCGCGATCTCCACCACGGGCACCACGGTTATTTCGGCCATTACTATTGCGATCGTTACGATCGCGGCCACGGCGGTTACGTCCGTTGCGGTCATTACGATCATTACGATCGCCACGGTCATTACGATCGCTACCTTCGCTGTCACTATCGTTATTGCGAGGTGCGCGTTCTTCGCGGTCTTCACGAGGTGCGCGTTCTTCACGAGGTGCACGATCTTCACGAGGTGCACGATCTTCCCGGTCTTCACGAGGTGCACGATCTTCACCGGCTGCTTCTTTCTTTGCAGCGCCAGCTGGACGGGATGCAGTTCGATTGCCTCTACCGCCACCTTGCTTGGTACCAATGGCCTTAACAAGTTCAGCTTTGCGCATTCCAGATGCGCCATCAATTCCTAGTCCAGCGGCCATAGCCTTTAATTCTGGAAGGAGTTTGGAGTTCAGCCCTTTGTCTTGGGCAGTTGTCTCGGTCACGTATGTGTCCTTTGTGTTTTGAGTGGTTTTCTATCCAGCAAGTAATACGCGAGATTTCAGCATTTTTTTGCGGGATTTTCGGTGAAAGAGATTCAACCGATGTCATAAGACTAGCAGGTCAGGATCAGCGATGTGAAATTGCCTTGAAATCTGACTTTTTAATCTTCTTGGGCCTCGACATCATTATTGTCAGGAATTGCGCCTTGATCCGCAACGGCCACCGGAGCGGCAGTAAACCCAGATTTTGCAATGATTTCAGAAGCTTGGGCCACTTGATCCGAAGTGCAAAGCGCAATCACAGTGGGTCCAGCCCCGCTGATGCAGGCCGCAATTTCAGCTTCCCTGAGAAGGGCAATTAGCTCAATTGACTCTGGATAGGCCTGAGCGCGGAACGGCTGGTGCAACTTATCTTCCGTTGCCTCCAGTAAGAAATCAGGGTCTCCAATCATGGCTGTGACAAGGAGTGCCGACCTGCCAGCATTAAATGCAGCATCGACGTGAGCAATCATTTCTGGAATCAAACCTCGGGCTTTATGAGTATCTAACTCGGTTTGTGGGATACCTAGAACTGGTGAAACATCAGGGTGCACATTCATCGAAACTGAATTTGCCTTGCCATCATCTTCAAGCCAAGCGATAGTCATCGCGCCAAGTAAGCATGCTGCAACATTGTCGGGATGACCTTCGATCGCATTTGCCATTTGAAGTAACTCGTCTTCGCTGGCACGGGCATAAGTTAACTCACTTGCCAGAACCAGACCAGCAACAATCGCTGCTGCACTTGATCCCAATCCCCGACCTTGTGGAATTGCATTTTTACATTCAACATGAAGTCCAGTTACTTCAGTTCCAAATGCTTTGCAAGCATCAATTATGGTCTTGGCAATCAAGTGCGATTCATTAGTTGGAAGTTTTCCAGCACCTTGACCAGTTACCTCAACTGTGACTTTGTTGTCATCGGTGAATTGCGCAGTAACAAAATCCCGAATTTCCAGAGCAAGTCCGAGTGCGTCATAACCTGGTCCTAGATTGGCACTGGTTGCTGGAACGGAAACTGAAACTATCCGAGACATTAGGCAAGACCTAGTGCTGCTGCGGCCGCTTTGACATCAACTGGCACGACTACTGGATCTTTGGCACTTTCTAATGCCCATTGGGTATCTTTCAAACCATTTCCAGTAACGGTACAAACTATGGTCGAACCTGCATCTACTAACCCGCGACTAGCTTGTTGCAGTAATCCAGCGACTGAGGCAGCACTTGATGGTTCAACGAAGAAACCTTCTTTGTCAGCCAGGATTCGATACGCATCGAGAATTTGATCATCAGTGACCGCGTCAATCAAGCCACCTGAATCATCCCGGGCAGCAACTGCTAAATCCCAAGATGCAGGTTTTCCAATCCGAATTGCAGTTGCAATAGTTTCTGGTTTTTCGATCGGGTGGCCAGCAACAAAAGGCGCAGCCCCGGCTGCCTGAAAACCCCACAGTTGTGGAAGCTGCGTTGATACCTTGTCGTGGTAATACTCAGTGAAGCCCATCCAATATGCAGATATGTTTCCAGCATTTCCAACCGGCAGGCAATGAATATCTGGCGCATCACCTAGGGCATCAACAATTTCAAAAGCTGCTGTCTTTTGGCCCTGTAGTCGAGTTGGATTAACTGAGTTAACCAATGCGATTGGATAGTTTTCGGCCAGGTCGCGCGCTATATCCAGGCAATCGTCGAAATTTCCATCAACTTGCAAAATAGTTGCGCCATGAATTACTGCCTGAGCTAACTTGCCCATAGCAATTTTCCCTTGCGGAACTAAAACCGCACTCTTCATCCCAGCTTTAGTTGCAAAAGCAGCCGCTGATGCACTGGTGTTTCCAGTTGACGCACAAACTACAGCTTTTGCACCATTTCGTGCCGCATCAGTAATTGCCATAGTCATGCCGCGATCTTTAAATGATCCAGTTGGATTCATGCCTTCAACTTTTAGATAAACCTTGGCACCTGTTAGTTCTGACAAAGTGCAGGCATAAACCAGCGGGGTGCCGCCTTCACCTAACGAAATAACAACATCATTGGGTGCGATAGGCAATCTGTCCCGATATTCTTCAATAACTCCGCGCCAAATGTGAGCCACAGTTATGCGCCCGCACTTTCAACGCGCATTACACCTAGAACTTCACGGACCGCAGTCATGTTTTCTAATGCTTCAACGGTTGCGCGCAGACGACTTTCTGGAGCTTGGTGAGTTCTGATAATTAAACTCGCTGCATCCCCTTCACCATCTTGACGAACTGCCTGGATTGAAACATCGTGCTTAGCGAATTCATTAGAGATGGCTGCGAGGACACCGGACTCATCAGCAACCTTTAGATTCAAGTAATAAGAAGTTATGGCTTGACCAATTGGTCGAACTTCAAGATCGGCATAAATGCTCTGAGCTGGACCAACAGTTCCAGTGACTCGATGTCGGGCCGCTGCAACTACGTCGCCAACAACTGAACTTGCAGTTGGAGCTCCACCCGCGCCACGGCCATAGAACATAACTTGGCCAGCTGCGTCGGCTTCTACGAAAACTGCGTTGAAGGCATCGCGGACACTTGCTAGCGGATGTGTTATCGGAATCATTGCGGGATGAACTCGAACAATTACGCCCTTGTCATCATTAGTTAATTCAGCGATCGCTAACAACTTAATTACATACCCAAGTGATTTAGCTGCCGCTATGTCATCGGCAGTAACTTTTGTCATGCCTTCGCGATAAACATCATCGGCGGTTACGTTGGTGTGAAATGCCAAGCCCGCGAGAATTGCAGCTTTAGCTGCGCTGTCGAATCCTTCGACGTCTGCAGTTGGATCAGCTTCGGCGTAGCCCAAGTCTTGAGCTTCTTTTAGTACGGCGGAATAGTCTGCACCGTCGTTATACATTTTCGACAAAATGAAATTTGTTGTGCCATTAACAATTCCAAGGATCTTGGTGACCTTGTCGCCGGCAAGGGATTCGCGCAATGGGCGAAGTAATGGAATTGCGCCCGCTACTGCCGCTTCGTAGTAAAGATCTACGCCAGCTTCCTCAGCCAATTTGTGAAGGTGCGCGCCGTGCGCTGCAAGTAAGGCTTTATTGGCAGTAACAATAGATGACCCGTTTGCAATTGCTGACTCGATTAAGGTTTTGGCAGGTTCAATGCCGCCAATTACTTCGATCACAATGTCGGCGCCAGATGCGGCAAGACCAGCAGCATCTTCGGTTAGCAAGCTGGGATCAACGCCTGGACGAGGTTTTGTGGCATCACGAACTGCGATTCCGGTTACCTTAAGTTCCCGACCAATTCGGGCGGTTAAATCGTCGGCGCTTTCCGAAATAAGTTGGGCAACCGATGCGCCCACAGTTCCGCCACCAAGTAGTGCAACTGTTAGCGGGGAACCCATTTCTTCTCCTTATTAATAGCGCGGATAAGTACTGTGCAGAAACGAGGCAAAGCCCGCACTCCCGCGTGTTCTAAGTCTGGCAGAAACCCTTGAAACAAGCCAAACTTGGCGCCGTTTCGCTCAAGTTTTGAAACTGCCATTTAAAAAACGTGGCAATTGGGAAAGAAATGGTTAGTTAACTCCAGCATCAAATGCCAGCAGGTCTTCGATGGTTTCTCTGCGAAGCAGTACTTGAGAAGAACCAGTTAAAACACTTACTGCCGCAGGCCTTGGGATGTGGTTGTAATTGCTAGCCATGGATCTGCAATAGGCACCCGTTGCCGCTACCGCAATTAAGTCTCCAGGTCGAGTATCTGAGGGTAACTCGATATCGCGCACGACAATGTCGCCACTTTCGCAATGCTTTCCTACAACTCGAGAAGGTACCAGCTTGGCTGTGGACACCCGATTTGCAATGACTGCGGTGTACTCAGCGTCATAAAGTGCAGTTCGAATGTTGTCGCTCATGCCGCCGTCAACAGAAATGTAATGGCGAGTGATTCCACTATCTAGTTCTATCGGCTTGACCGTTCCAACTTCATAAAGTGTGATGCCAGGATTGCCAATGATTGCACGGCCCGGCTCAACGCTGATTTTTGGAACCGAGATGTTTACGCGAGCGCACTCGGTTCGAACAATATCCAAGATTGATTTCGCCATGGCCTCTACATCAAGTGGGTCATCACCTTCGACATAGGCAATCCCCATTCCGCCACCAACGTCTATTTCGCTAACCGAAATACCATGGCGCTCTTTAACTTGAATGGCGAAGTCAACGACTCGATGGGTCGCTAATTCAAACCCGGTTGCATCAAAAATTTGAGATCCAATATGTGAGTGAAGTCCTGCTAATGAAAGGGAGTCACATTCCAAAACATTATCCACCGCAGTCATTGCCATCCCCGAGGCAACAGATAGGCCGAACTTTTGATCTTCATGCGCCGTAGAAATTGCTTCATGGGTATGGGCTTCGACGCCGACAGTTAGGCGTAGCAAAACTTGCTGGACTATGCCCGCGCTTGCAGCCACTGCATTCAATCGCTCAATTTCGATCAGACTGTCAATTACTACCCGGCCAACGCCAACTTCAACTGCGCGCTCTAAGTCTTTAACGCTTTTGTTATTTCCGTGCATAACAATCTGGTTTGGATGAATTCCAGCACGCAGGGCGACTTCTAATTCACCAGCACTTGCTACATCGATACCAAGGCCTTCTTGATTTACCCATTGGGCAACTTTTGTTGTCAGGAATGCCTTACCTGCATAGTGCACACTTGTTTCAATGTCTGAAACGGTAAATGCGGTTACATAATCTCGTGCGCGTTTTCTAACATCTGCTTCATCAAAAACATAAAGCGGAGTTCCATATTGGTTTGCAAGTTCGGTAACGGTGATTTCGCCAACGGAAAGTTCACCCTGGCTGTTGCGAGTAGCAGACGCTGGCCAAATCATTGGGTTTAGGTCAGAAGCCATGATTACATCTTGTCGGGTGCACTAACACCCAGCAATTCGAGACCGTTGAAAATAACTTGACGCGTTGCAGCACAGAGCCAAAGTCGGGCAATGTTCAACTCTGTTACTGGTTCATCACCCTGTGGCAAGACTCGACAAGCTGCATAAAACGAGTGGTAACTAGTGGCTACTTCCTCGATGTACCTGGCAATTCGATGAGGCTCCCGAAGTTCAGCTGCTGAGGCAACTACGCGTGGATAATCTGCCAAAAGCCCAAGTAGCGCGCCTTCCCGATCATCCGTTAGTTGCGATGGGTCAAAAGTTGCCGGGTCCCAATCAGAAGTGTTAGCCGGGATGATCCCAAGTTCGGCTGCATTTCTAACTACCGATGCAATTCGAGCATGTGCATATTGCACGTAATACACCGGATTGTCGTTGGTACTAGAAACCAATAGATCAAGATCTAAAACCAATGGGGATTCAACTGGATATCTAATCAATGAATAGCGCGCGGCATCGACACCTACTTCATCCACAAGATCTTCAAGTGTGATGATGTTTCCGGCACGCTTAGACAGACGAACTTCCTGACCACTCTTGAGCATCTTAACCATTTGCCCAATTAGGATTTGAATGTTTTCATCTGGGTTATCTCCGGCACACGCAGCAACTGCGCGTAGTCGGTTCACATATCCATGGTGATCAGCACCTAATAGATAGATGCAAAGGTCATAACCACGATTGCGCTTATCAACGTAGTAAGCAGTATCGGAGGCGAAGTAAGTCAATGCGCCATCGGCTTTAATCAGTACGCGATCTTTATCATCATCAAAATCACTAGTGCGTAGCCAGGTTGCGCCTTCTTCAACAAACATGTGACCTTGGGATTTTAGTTTTTCAAAACCGCGATCTACAGCACCCGATGTGTGAAGTGACTTTTCAGAAGACCAAACGTCGAAATGGGTATTGAAGTTATCTAGGACTCGTTTTTGATCGGCAAGTTGTAATGCATACGCAGCATCTCGAAATGCCTTACTACGTTGGGGTTCAGGTAAGTCGATGATTGCAGGATTTTGGGAAACTACTTGGGCTGCCAGCTCTGGAATGTAAGCACCGTGATATCCATCTTCTGGAATTGGTTCACCAAGTGCTGCAGCTTTAACTGAAGTGCCAAATTTATCCATCTGGACGCCGAGATCATTTACGTAGAACTCGCGTGCTGATTCTGCGCCTTCTGCTTCTAACACCCGCGCAATCGCATCACCAACGGCTGCCCAACGGGTATGCCCAAGATGTAACGGTCCAGTTGGATTAGCTGAAATAAACTCCACGTTGATTTTCTTGCCAGCCAACTGGACACCGCGACCAAAATCTTTTCCTTTGGCGATGATGTCTAGTGCTAACTCACCTTGGCTCGCAGCCGAGAGTCTGATATTTATAAAACCCGGTCCCGCAATTTCAATTGCTTCTACGCCTGGCAGTTCCTGCAGAATTACTTGCAAAATCTCAGCCGCGGCCCGCGGATTCAACCCAGCTTTCTTGCCAACCTGCATTGCAACATTGGTTGCCCAGTCACCATGATCTAAGTTTTTGGGACGTTCAACCACAATTTCTGACGGAATGTCAGCGCTAGTTAAGTTCAATTGACCACTAGAGATTGCACTAAGCAAAGCG
>CANLIF010000012.1 GCA_947491175.1 Actinomycetota bacterium | reverse complement strand
TCCTCATCTAACTCGTTTTCCCGCCAGTCTGCCGGCAACATATGGTCGATAACGTCATCAATAGTGACGGCACCAATCAAATGATCATTCTCGTCTACAACAGGCAATGCCACCAAGTTGTAGGTTGCAAAATATCTAGCCACTTGACCTAGTGGAGCCGATGGCCCAATAGGTGTAAGGGAAGTATCCAAGACACCTGAAACCAAACTGGATGGTGGTTCGCGCAGCAGTCTTTGCACGTGCGCAACTCCGACATACTTTCCAGTCGGTGTTTCAAGCGGAGCTCTAGTTACGTAAACCTGCGAAGCCAAGGCTGGTGATAGTTGTGCCTCACGAACTCGGGCTAAAGCTTCAGCAACAGTTGCATCAGTTGAAAGCACAACTGGCTCAGTTGTCATCATTCCGCCAGCACTGAAATCGTCGTAAGTCAGAAGACGTCTTAGGTCATCAGCCTCATCTGGTTCCATAGCTTCCAGATACTCTTCGGCTTGCTCTGGTGGCAATTCTGAAAGTAAGTCAGCAGCATCGTCTGGATCCATTTCTTCCAAAACATCAGTTGCTCGCTCAAGACCCAGTGCAGACATGATTTCGACGCGATCATCTTCGGGAAGTTCTTCAAAAACATCGGCAAGTTTTGCAACGTCTAGGCCATGGATAAGTTCTAAGCGACGCTTTTGTGGAAGCTCTTGAAGTAAGTTCGCTAAATCTGCCGGACGCATAGTGTCGATGGACGCCAAAAGGTAATCGACTGGTTGTTGTTCAGTTTCGGAGAATAGTCCCGTTACTGCGCTCCATTCAACGGCTACGGTTTCACCGCGGCGTCCAAAGCCAGATCCAGCTTTGCGAATAAAGAGTCGACTGACAGACCATTCTTGGGTGCGCTCTTGTGTCATACCTATGTCTTGAATGGTGACTAGCTCACTCGTTTCAATTAGTGTTACGCGACGATCCAGTAATTCTGCGATCACTAAAGTTTCGTCAGCACGGCCATCAAATCTGCGCAAATTGACTACGCCACTTGTGACAACTGAGCCTGGTTCGATGGAACTAATGCGCGCCATAGGTACAAAAATCCGCCGGCGAGGGGCAACTTCAACAACAAATCCCAAAACTGCGGGAGCTCTGCCAGTTAAGCGCGAGGTCACCACGACATCACGAATCTTGCCTACTTGATCTCCCACGGAGTCAAATACGGCAGTCCCGGCCAACCGGGCCAGGTAGATGCGGGTTTGTGTTGTGCTCACGTGTCGAGATTACCCGTTAAGACCTATATCTAAAGAATCCTAAGTTTGCCTAAATACCTGATTTCCTATGGAATTCAGGGGATATTTGGTTAGGGTCAAACTTTAAATCAGAATTCACCCCAAGAAATCCGCACTACTGGCACAAGAAATGGAATTTTAATGAACCAGACAAATCGTTTTACGGGAAAAACTGCAATTGTTACCGGCGGTGCTGGTGGCATCGGAACTGCGATTTGTCAGCGACTAGCTGGTGAAGGTGCATTTGTTATTGTCACCGACACCAATGCGGATAACGCATTTAAAGTTGCGGCTGACATAACTGCAAGTGGTGGTTCAGCCATTGCAATTCCAGCAGACATCTCAAGTGAAGCTGCGTGCACAGATCTCATTGCGCAAGCGTTTGCGCTTCGAGGCCAAATCGACATCTTGGTAAATAATGCAGGAATCATGCGACGTGGAAATATCTTAGACATTAGCGTTGCGGATTGGAATGACTTATTCGCCGTCAACATAACTGCAATGTTTCATCTATGTCGCGCAGCTTTACCTCACATGATCGCAGGCGGCGGTGGCGCAATCGTAAATACTGCATCACAATGGGGATTGCATCCGGCACCTAATTGCATTGGTTACAACGTAACGAAATCTGCGGTTGCATCGTTTTCACAAAATCTAGCTCGCGATTACGCACCACACAATGTGCGAGTGAATGCCGTTTGTCCAGGTGAGATCCACACTCCAATGCTGGAAGCCGGAGCTAAGAGATCAGGAAAAACTATTGCTGATTTAGATGCTCTGGTGCCATTTGGTCGAGTAGGTCGTCCTGATGAAGTTGCCGCACTTGTTGCTTTCTTGGCTTCGGAAGAAGCAGCATTCATGTGTGGCTCACTTGTTGAAATCACTGGCGCCCAACCCGTTGCCTAATTTTGCCATTGCAGTCTTGAAGTAGGGTAAAGGAATGCGCAGTAAACCAGGAACGTTTTTATATTTCCTGGCGCGCAAACTTACAAAAATCAAAGTTCATGGCCAAGAAAATCTAATTGCGCTTGACGTATCCGGTCCAGCCATGATCGTGATTAACCACACCACGGTTGTTGATGTCGTTGTTACGGTCGGAACACTGCACAAACTTGGGTATACCGTCGATGGGCCATGCATTGGCAGTTGTACTCATCGCAGACACTTGCGTCCAGTAGGAACATCAGACATGTGGAATTTCCCGCTCGCTAGACAGATTGTTACTGGAAGCGGAATTATCCCAACTGATCAACATGATGGACGCAGTGCATACCGAGCCGCGATAACTGCGCTTAAAAACAATGAATGTGTCTTGATGTATCCCGAAGGTGATGTGAAGATAAATTCCGAAGCATCACCAAGATCATGGCGTCCGGGCACAGCAGCATTGGCTAAATCTTTTGCAATGCCAATTTTGCCGATTGCCCACCATGACACTAGAAAGCTAGGTTCTGGGTCAGTAATACGAAGTATTTTGCAAGCGCTTTCGAGAGTTTTTCACAGGCCAACCATTCATATGCTGATTGGTGCGCCGGTGTTAGCTAGTGAAATTGCGTCATTAAGTTTGCAAGCTACAAACGATTACTTAGAGGCTAAGTTAACCGAAGCTTGGCTCCAGGTTAAAGCCTTTAGTTAAGCGTCTTTTTGGGCGCTGCGAGTTCGGTTACGTTGCCGTGGCGCGCGCTCTTTGATTGTGGTTTTTTCCGCAGTACTTTTTGGCGCAGAGTCACTTGAGTTGCGTGGTTTTGCCGCCGAACTCTTGTTGCCACCACTTGATCGAGAGCCAGATTTTCCAGTCTGTGGTTTTCCAGAGCTTGCCCGTCGACCTTTATTGGCGCCAGTCTCGCCAAGATCTTCAAGCTTTTCGCCAGCTAAACCCTCACGAGTGCGAGCTGAACCGGGAAGTTCACCAGTTGTACCGGCTGGGATACCTAGGGCTTGATACATGTGGTCACTGGATGAGTAGGTTTCAATCGGATCATTGAAGTCCATACCAAGCATGCGGTTAATCATTTGCCAACGATTGATGTCTTGCCAATCGACAAGAGTGATTGCTACACCTGATGCACCTGCGCGGCCAGTACGACCAACCCGGTGCAAGTAAGTCTTTTCATCATCGGGACATTCGTAATTGATCACATGTGTCACGTCAGCAACGTCAATTCCACGAGCGGCAACATCAGTTGCTACCAGCACATCAATTTTTCCGCTGCGGAAAGCGCGTAGTGCTTGTTCGCGGGCACCTTGGCCAAGATCTCCGTGCACAGCAGCAGAAGCAAAGCCACGATTAGCAAGATCTTCGGCAAGGTTTCCAGCTACGCGCTTGGTGCGACAGAAAATCATGGTTAGACCGCGACCTTCGGCTTGTAGAACTCGCGCAACAAGTTCTGGCTTATCCATCTGGTGACAGCGCCAAGCATGTTGTTCGATTGCATCCACAGTTGACGAATCACTTGTTGGATCAGATGCTCTAATGTGAGTTGGTTGCGTCATGTAGCGACGTGCAAGTGCCACAATCTGCCCTGGCATTGTCGCCGAGAACAACATAGTCTGACGAGTTGCTGGAGTTTTGCTAACGAGCATTTCGACATCAGGCAAGAATCCCATGTCTAACATTTCGTCAGCTTCATCTAGTACTAAAACTTTGATTGCACTTAAATCCAAGTGGCCTTGCTTGATCATGTCGATCAAACGGCCTGGGGTTCCAGCGATTACTTCTACACCATTCTTGAGTGCCTCAACTTGTGGTTCGTAAGCTTTTCCACCATAAAGACTTAGTACGCGTGCGCCCATGTTCTTGCCGGCAGTATCCAAATCGTCTGCAACTTGGATCGCTAACTCGCGAGTTGGAACTATGACAAGACCTTGCGGCTTGCCGGCATTTTTAAACTCAGCCCATTCGGGATTTGTTGGAGTGATGACCTGGGTAAGAAGTGGAATTCCAAAACCTAAGGTTTTTCCAGTGCCAGTTTTAGCTTGGCCAATTAAGTCTTGACCTGACATGGCAAGTGGCAAAGTCAGTTCTTGAATCGGGAAGGCATCGACAATGCCTTTGCTGGCCAACGCCGAGCAGATGTCTTGGGGAACGCCGAGATCGGCAAAACTAGCGATGAGAAAACTCCTGGTAGATATGCGGCAAACACGTACATTTTCGTGGCCTGTCCCAATTGTACCTGTTTATCGCCTAGCCTTATTCGTTGTGACTAGTCCTGCCGTTATTGACCTTCTGGGTGTCCTCGCATATGGCGAGTTAGTGGCATTTGAGCGAACTGCTACGGATGCGAGTTTGGCTCCAACTCTGGAGGATAAGGCTGCGCTTGCCCAAATGGCCTCTGCTGAGTTCGCTCACTTCGAACAAATATCAGCTCACTTGACTTCGCTTGGCGCAGATCCAATCGCCGCAATGCAACCTTTTGTTTTACCACTGGATCAATTTCACAACACACTAACCCCACGCGATTGGCTAGAGGGCTTGTTGAAGGCGTATGTAGGCGATGGAATTGCAAATGATTTTTATCGCGAAATTTCTTCTCACATGGATACAGATACGGCGACATTAGTAACTAAAGTTTTATCTGACGTGGGTCACGCCGAGTTTGCAATTGAGCGCATTCGTATCGCAATTGAACAAGATCCTAAAATTGCTGGGCGTTTGGCGTTGTGGGGCCGAAGACTCATGGGTGAAATGATTAGCCAAGCAACTTTGGTAGCGGGATCGCGCCCGGCATTGCAGGAACTTTTCTTTGCACGATCCGCAGACGAAACCCCAAAGACTGCAACTGACTTAACAGCTATGGTTAATCGATTAACAGTTAGCCATGCAAAGCGTATGGATGTATTAGGACTTGCGTCCTAATACATCCCAATAGATACAGCGTTTATTTTGATTGCGCATAAAGCGCAATCAAATTAGGACTTGCGTCCTAATACATCCCAATAGATACAGCGTTTATTTTGATTGCGCATAAAGCGCAATCAAATTAGGACTTGCGTCCTAATACATCCCAATAAACACTGTGTTTATTTTGATTGCATAACGTGCAATCAATTTGGCTTAGCTAGCTAAACCTAGAACGTCCCAAGCAATAAATTACGAAGTTGTCGCAAATCCAACGCGACCAGCGGTATGCGCACCAATTTCGATAAATGCAATTTTATCGCCAGGGACAATTACAGTTCGACCTTTTTCATCTGTGAGAGTCAATAGTGAGCCAGTCGCTAACGCGGCGTCAATGGACTTTTGAACGGCAGCCAAAGCTTCGTTGCTTTCGAGAACAACTTCACGATTTACGTGCTGAATACCAATTCGAATTTCCATGCGAGTTTCTCCAAAAGTTTTATGCGGTTAATTAAGAGTCTACGTTAACTGATGCGATTTTCTAGGTGAAGTATGTCAGCCTCAGGCGAACTAGCTTTGGTGTTAACCGCACTTAATCCGTGCCAAGCCAGATCTAGAGTCTGGGAAATTGCATCTTCCATAGAGATGGGCCGACCCAACCGAAGCCAGCGCCAAGCTGCTGCTTGCGCCATTCCACACAGTCCACCAGCAAGTATGTTCGCTTCACCTATCGATTTTCCGGTTTGCTTTGCGACTTCAGTTCCAACGACACGGGAAACTTGGGCAACAACATCCTCAACTCGAGCCCTAACTTCATGATTCATTGTGAAGTCAGATTCGAAAATTAATCTAAATCCCTGGTCGGCATCATCAACCAATTTGAAATAGCAAGCAATTGCTGCCTCTAGTCGATTGCGATTGCCTACAGCTGCATTTATAGATTCAGTTATGTGTTGTACGAGAAATTCGACTCGTTCATCTAGTACGCCAAGGTAGAAATCTTGTTTGGAAGAAAAGAGCTGGTACAAGATGGGTTTACTTACTCCAGCTCGCTCGGCGATGTCATCCATAGAGGCCAAATGGAATCCCTTTTCAGCGAAAACCTCGAGGCCAGAGACCATAACTTGAGTGCGTCGGGCAGACTCTTTCGAGGCAGCAACACCGGCTACTTGCTGACTTTGCGGCTTTAAAGTTTGGCTAAAGAACGGGACTTCTTCCATGGTTTATACGTTAAAGGCTTCAGGCCATCTTGTCCCATGGTCCTTAAATTTCTGCAAAACCCTTGCGATAACTGTCCATGATGTATTGCGTGGGAACATGAAGCCGAAAAACAGGGTTGGATAGAGACATAGCGTTCACAGGAGTCAAAATGTCATTACCCCCATTGGTGGAACCAGCCGCAGAGCTGACTGTTGATGAAGTTCGTCGCTACAGCCGACACTTGATCATTCCTGATGTTGGCATGGCTGGTCAGAAGCGACTTAAGAATGCAAAAGTTTTATGCGTTGGCGCTGGTGGTCTAGGTAGTCCAGCACTCATGTATTTAGCCGCCGCCGGGGTTGGGACGCTAGGCATTGTTGAATTCGACACGGTTGATGAATCAAATCTGCAGCGCCAGATTATTCATAGCCAAAGTGATATTGATCGACCAAAAGTTGATAGTGCAGCTGACACGGTAAAGGGAATCAATCCTTACGTAACCGTAATCAAGCACGAAGTTCGACTTGATGCCACCAACGTGATGGAGATTTTTGCTCAGTACGACTTAATTGTTGATGGCACTGATAACTTCGCAACTCGCTATCTTGTCAACGATGCCTGCGTATTGCTCAACAAGCCTTATGTCTGGGGTTCGATTTATCGCTTTGATGGACAGGCAAGTGTTTTCTGGTCCGAACATGGACCTTGCTACCGATGCCTTTACCCAGAGCCACCACCACCTGGCATGGTTCCATCATGTTCTGAAGGTGGCGTCCTCGGCGTGCTGTGTGCATCTATTGGTTCGATCCAAGTAACTGAAGCCATCAAAGTTTTAACTGGAATTGGTGACCCGCTTGTTGGTTCACTCATTGTGTATGACGCACTTGAAATGACGTATCGCAAAATCAAAATGCGCAAAGATCCAAACTGCGCAGTTTGTGGCGAAAATCCAACTGTGACCGAATTAATCGATTACGAAGCATTCTGTGGCGCAGTTTCAAGTGAAGCGGCAGAAGCAATCGTTGATTCGACAATCAACGTTAAGCAACTAGATGAGATGTTAAAAGCTCGCGAGCGTGGCGAGAAAGACTTTGTGTTGATCGATGTACGAGAGCCAAATGAGTATGACATCGTAAACATTCCAGGCGCCGTACTGATTCCAAAGAATGAATTCTTGATGGGTGATGCATTAACCAAACTACCAACAGATAAGCAAATTGTTTTACATTGCAAAGTTGGTGGCCGCTCTGCTGAAGTTCTGGCTGCAGTCAAGGGCGCAGGATTTAAGGACGCAATTCATGTTGGCGGCGGCGTACTTGCGTGGGTTAGACAAATCGAACCTGACAAACCTTCCTACTAGCTAGAGATCGCCAGTTCGCTGTAAATTGCGGAAAGAAAACCAGCCCGGAATTGTCGGGATCCAGAAAGTCATCAACCGGAATGCCAAAGTTGCTGAAATCGCAATTCCCGGATCGATACCGGCAGCCGTTAAACCTGCAGCCACGGCTGCTTCCACAGCTCCCAAGCCACCAGGGGTTGGCGCAGCCTGACCAACTATCGAAGCAGCCAGGTATACCAGGGCTATTGCGGCGATCGAAGAATCCGTTGTGAAAGCTCTTACCGACGCAATCAAACACGCACAATATGACATGTTAAGAAGTAAGACTCCAAAAACGCCTGTTGCCAGCTTTCTTGGTTGGTTTGCTAGCGACGAAAGTCTTGGGAGTACTTGAGAAAAGATTGGTCGCACCTTTTCTGTGGCCCAACGCCTAACGTTTGGAACCATAAATAGCGCAGACGCCGAAAGTGCCACGATGAGGAACACAATAATCGCAGTGCGAGGCGGCCGAAATGAAAAGTCACTTGATGTTCCAGCAGCAATCACTGCGATAAACAGCAAGGAAATGTGACTAAAGAACGACATAACCTGGGCAACAGCAACGCTAGCCCCGGCTAGTGCGGTGTGCATTCCTTGCCTCGAAAGGTATCGCACATTGATTGCTACGGATCCCAAGGTTGGTGGCGCTACCAAAGTTGCAAATGAAGCAGCCCACTGTGCCTGAAACGTTTTCCAAAAGGAAAGTTTCTCTGGTACGACTCCAGATATAGCCAAAGTTGCGCCAACGTAAGTAAGTCCCGAAAATACCAAGCCGATTAACAACCAAGTGGTGTCAGCCACTCGGAATACTTCTGAGAAATTAACTTGACCGAGTTGTGTTAACAAAAGATATGCCGCAATCGTTCCAGCAAAGATCGTAAGTAAAGTCCGTGGCTTAACGCGTTCAATTTCTATTTCTTGGGGATTAGTCTCTGGCATGTTGTGCAAGATGGTTTCGCGCAGAGTTGTCAGCAGTTCACGATTTTCTTTTAGTTGTGATCTGGTGCGGCCTGAAAGTGCAACTGGCTGTAATGCAGGTAATGCGCGGGCCAAGCCAGCATCGCCAAGTACGACCCGTCCAGCTTGAATTGCGCGGGCTGGATCCGCAGACAGCGAAAGCGTAACTAGAGCTTCAGCAAGATCAATTCGCAACAGAACTTCAGAGGCGGCAACGGATCCGTCATCGATACCTTGGATGTAAACCTTGCCGTTGCTTGCTTGTAAGAAATTTTCTGCAGTTAAGGCCCGATGCGCAATTCTTGCGGACTGTAAATCGCGCACGATTTCCCAGGCTCCGGCAAGCTCAGCATCGCCTAGTGAGTGTCCAACTGAAGCAAAGCTTCGCCCGGGAACATGTTCAAATGCAAGTACCGCAGCGTCGGGGCCAACTTCAGCCACCGCGATTAAATGTTGAGTTGAGATTCCTGCAGTAGATATCGCCCAACTGTTGAGCGCAATTCGCTCTAGGCGTCTGCGCATAGAAGTGCCAGAACCACCTGAATCATCTCGTAATCGAACGGATCGATAAACTGCCTGAGCTAAGCCGGCGCCTTCTAGATCTCGATCCAACACAATTAAATCAATGCGCTGACCATCAGTTGTGCTGGCATCGTATCTTCGGCCAGACTCCAAAACTTCAGCTGCGCGAAGCAAAGTTAGTGGCAGACCCAACGCAGTCATCGCCTTTGCAATTTCATTTCCTGATGGCCGAGTGGTGTCTGTTCCAAGTAAATACCGAATCAATAAACCCGTTGCCCAACCAGCGAGTAATGAAACGCCAAGACCGGCAGCGGTCACACCGCCACTTACAATGTTTGCAAGTGCAATTGATCCGATGACAACGCTGGCAACAGCGTTCCACCTTGGTCGCGACATAATTCGGGCAACGGTTGTGAACGCGGCCAAACCACCGACAACAATGCTGAATGGAACTGCAGTTGCAGGATCTATAGTGCCGGCAAAAGTAAGTAAAAGTCTTTCAGATCCAGACTGAATCAATGCCCAAGTAGCTACAGACAGAATTACAACCGTTAACAGAAGTGCGGCAATTGATTCCACTAGTTGTCGGGAGCGTTTACGGAGCAGTAAATCTAGGGAAACTGCCGCTGGAAAAATTGTCGCACCAAAACCACTGACTAAGTTAGTAATCAAAATTACTGGCCCTGGAAGTCCATTAGCACCTTGCGAGATGTCTTGATCAATACCTGTTGTAGTACTTTGCGCCACGTAGGCCAGTAGTCCAACACTTACGATGGCAAAAACTGTGAAGGCAAATCTCACTAAGTCAGCGGGGCGGCGCAATCGCCGATCAATAACTGCATCCTCGATGACAAGGGTTGGGGTAGCTGGCGCTGGTGCCACGGTACCCCCAATCAATTGCTCAGTTAATAGCACTTAGTCCCTTAATCTTGCCTGAATAATCAAGGAATGCGAAAGCCCAATGCCGATTTGTCACCCGTACATGGTGGAATAAGAAGCAATGACTCGCTTAATCCTTGATCGCACCCCGGCATTGCCCTACGTTGCGCCGAACCTTGATGAAGACCAACTTCGCGTTGTTAATCATCGACACGGCGCGATGCGAGTTTTAGCAGGTCCTGGCACGGGCAAGACCACAACCTTGGTGGCCGCAATGGCCGCTCGGCTGACTGGACCAGAGGCGCTGCATCCAAATCAAGTACTGGGGCTGACCTTTGGTCGTCGCGCAGCCCTTGATTGGCGCGATCAAGTTACTGCTGCCGTCGGTGGAGGCGTAGTACCACTAGTTAGCACCTTTCATTCCTTTTGCTACGCCCTAGTAAGACAGTTTCAATCTGATGAAGCTTACGTATCGGCAACCCGGCTTTTATCAGGCCCAGAACAACAAGTTCGGTCACGGCAACTTTTTGCCGATGCCATCGCCGATCAAAGACTTAATTGGCCTGAAGACTTAATGCCGGCAGTTGGCACTAGGGGATTAGCCGAGGAAATCCGCGGCGTCATGTCTCGCACTCGTTCGCACATGATGGATCCGGAAGATTTAGTAGATCTGGGAAATAGCACTGGTCGACAAACGTGGGCTTCGATTGGTGTTTTCATGAACGAGTATCTAGATGTTCTCGACGCTGAAGGCGTTTTGGATTATTCCGAACTGATACATCGCGCAGTTTTATTAAGTCACCGGCCTGATGTTCAAGAATATTTGCATAAAACATTTAGCGCTATTTATGTAGATGAATATCAAGACACTGACCCAGGTCAAGTAGCGCTACTAAAAGCGATGGTAAATGCTGATAGCGCATTAGTAGTTGTTGGTGATGTTGATCAAGCAATTTATGGTTTCCGTGGCGCAGACGAAGCTGGAATCCGAAATTTTGAACAAGAATTCGAATCGGTATTTGCAGCCCCAGTTTTAAATGTCGTACTTTCAACGTGTCGACGATTTGGTGTCGAGATTCGATCTGCTGCCAGCGCGGTTATTGGCGATCGAATTCCGGCCGGATTCACTTCAATGAATATTCACAAACACCGAAATCCAAAATGCATATCTGAAAATCTTGGTGAACTCAAAATCCGAACCTTCGATTCACCTGGAGCAGAAGCCTCGCATATTGCTGACACAATTGCTCGAGCGCATGCCAATCAAAATTTGCAATGGTCAGATTTCGCAGTAATAGTTCGATCTGCGGTAGTTTCGATTCCAACTATTTATCGCGCGTTTGTTGCAGCTGGAATTCCAGTTGAAGTTGCGGCGGATGAAATTCCACTTCACCAGGACCCAGCAGTCTCACCGCTGGTAACTGCACTTCGAATCATTGATAATCCAAAACATGCCACAGTTGATGTGGTTGCAGACTTGCTGAGCGGCCCGCTTGCCGCAATAGATCCCGTGGACTTAAGACGCTTTGGTAGTTACCTGCGAAAGACAGATCGAACGTCTGAACGGGCACCACGTCCAGCGCTGGTTTTAATCGGTGAAGGATTGCTTAACCCAAAACTTTTGCTAGATGTTCCGCCAGGCAAACATGACTCAGTAGTCTCCGCTATTCAAAACATCGGCACCGTCTTAATCGAAGCCCGCAAATTAATGCAAACCGGCGACAGTCCACACGAAGTGCTTTGGAGTATTTGGCAGGGGACTTCTTGGCCCACTCGTCTCCAAGAACAGGCCCTTGGATTTGGCACACAAAGCACTCGAGCCCACCGAGACTTAGATGCCATTTGCTCACTTTTTGATCTGGCAAATCGATTTGTGGCTCGTGGCAGAGGAAAGGATTTAACCAACTTCCTTGATGAAATCCAAGCGCAAGAGATCCCTGCTGAAGCGTTAGCTGAAAATGATACGCGCAATGATTCAGTCCGGCTACTAACTGCACATCGCTCGAAAGGTTTGCAGTGGAAGTATGTTGTAGTCGCTGGCGCGCAAGAAGAGCTTTGGCCAGATCTTCGACAACATCAGACTTTGCTTCAATCAGATCGCATTGGCCCAAATACTGAGCTAATGCCATTAACTATGCGCGAACTCCTGGCGCAGGAACGCCGACTCTTTTACGTTGCACTCACTCGCGCAATGCAGACACTTTTGATAACGGCGACTAATACTAAAATTCGCGACGATGGCCAATCTCCGACCAGGTTTATTGGGGACATTGTCACTGCCATGCCTCAGATTAAAGTCGAGCACACTTCGGGGCGTCCTAAGCGGCCGTTAAGTCCCGAAGGCGTTATTGCAAACTTGCGTCGCACGCTAAGTGACCCAGAAACCTCTGAGGCATTACGGTTGGCTGCGGCCAATCAGCTTGCCCAGCTTTGCCAAATCGACAGAAACTTGTTCTTTCATGCCGATCCCAATAAATGGTGGGGTGTGCTGGAGCAAACTCGCAATCAGCGCTCAGTCAATTCACAAGTTTCAATTTCAGCCTCGGGAATTACTGCAATTGAACATTGCCCAGCCCAGTGGTTCTTGGAGCGCAAACTAAATGCACTTTCCCAATCTGCAACACCAATGATTTTTGGAAATGCCCTGCACACAATTGCGCAAGGCTTATCCTCTGGTGAACTTGCATACGACATTTTGGCAATAGATGATCAGCTAGATCGCCTCTGGCCAGGTATGGGATACGAAGCCGCGTGGGAGAGTTCCCGGGAGCGAGTCGCAGCCCATGATGCATCTGTGCGACTTTTAACTTGGATGCTCGACCACAAAGATCAAACCAGCATTACTGAGTCAGCACTTTCTTGGAAAACTACCGTTGATGTCGAAACTTCTGATGGTTCAACGCGCGAAGTAGAAATAGCTATTAATGGCCGAGCGGATCGAATCGAATTCACCGAAGACGGAATTATGATTTTCGATTTCAAAACAAGTAAAGATGCGAAAACAACCAAAGACTTGTTTAAAGACGTTCAACTAGCGTTATACACCTACCTCTTGGAGCATGGAAATTTCACAAGAGATGACGTCGTTGTTTCGCGTGAGCCTGGACAAGCGGTACAGGGCGCTGCATTAGTCCAGCTGCGTGTTGGTGAAAAAGACAATTCAGATCTTGCCTTAGTTCAACAAGTCTCACCTGAAACACATGATGAAAATTCCCCTATTTCGCTAATCCAGCGCATGGGTCAAGTGGCTTTGGTAGTTCTAGACGAACGGTATGAAGCTCGCTACAACGATCAAAAGTGCAAGCTATGTAAAGTTCGAATGTTGTGCCCGGCAACTCCTGAAGGTAAGCAGGTGTTGTCGTGAAAGAAATTAAGTCATCTGACTTAGCCAAAGTCCTGGGGTTTAATCCAAGTTCCGAACAGATGGCAGCGATCATTTCTCCTTTGGAGCCAAGCATGATTGTTGCGGGCGCCGGCACTGGCAAAACAACAGTTATGGCTGGGCGAATTGCTTGGCTGATCATGACGCAACAAGTCGCTCCGGATCGAATCCTTGGACTAACTTTCACCACCAAGGCGGCAAATGAATTGCTGACCAGAGTGCGAAGCTTTTTATCTGCGGCAATCAAATATTTACCAGATGAATCCGCTCACGCGGACTTAGGAGAACCAATTATTTCGACGTACAACGCATTTGGCTCCCGGCTACTGAAAGAACATGCACTGCGCCTTGGCCTTGAGCCCGATGCTCGCGTGGTAGTTGATGCCACACGATATCAATTAGCCATGCGTGTAGTTTGCAAATCAAGTTATGACTTAGGTGGACTTGGGTATAGCCCTACAACTGCAGTCACAGAGATGCTAAAACTTGACGAGCAATGTTCCAACTATTTAGTTGATCCAAATCTCATTATTGAAAATGATTCTCAAAGATTGATCGGTCTTAAAGATATTGATAAAAAGCAAGAGCTGACTCATGACATGATCAAGACCTGTCAAAAACGAATTGCTCTTGCCAAGTTAGTTATCGATTTCAGGCAAGCAAAGATTGCAAATGATGTGATTGATTACGCCGATCAAATTCGCTTGGCAGCACAAGCGGCTCAAAACTCGCAAACTATGCGCGACATGTTAAAAGAGCAATTCCATGTGGTTCTGTTAGACGAATACCAAGACACTTCCATATCCCAAAAAGTTTTACTGCAAGAGCTATTCGGCCAAGGCCATCCAGTCATGGCAGTTGGTGACCCCTGCCAAGCAATTTATGGCTGGCGCGGTGCCGAAATTACAAATATGGAAAACTTTAAAACCGACTTTGAGCGACAGGTTGGCGACGCTTGGGAGCCCGCCCAGATCTACAAACTAACCGCTAATCGGCGCTCTGGAAAAAATATATTGACCGTTGCAAATTCACTAAGTGATAGTTTGCGTGAAATTCACCCAGAGATTGTCGAACTGGTAACTGCAGATGACGCAAAACCTGTGGGCGAGATTCATACCGCGCTACTGCCAACCTTTGTCGATGAAGTTGAGTGGGTTAGCAATCAAATTGCCAAACTAAAGCCGATAAAAAGTTGGAATGAAGTAGCCATCCTCTTGCGGGAAAAAAAGAACGCTCAGTACTACGTCAACGCCCTAGAGTCGCGAGGAATCCCAGTTCAGGTTGTCGATCCCGGCGCACTGGTTAATCTGCCCGAAGTTCGTGAGGTTGTTAGTTACTTAGAAGCCATCTCTGACCCAACTGCAAATTCAGCACTTGCCCGAATATTGTTAAGTCCACGCTGGCAGATTGGTTCCCGTGATCTGGCAATTCTTGGTCGACATGCTTCTGAACTAGTTCGCATAGATGTGACGCCAGATATGCCAATTGACGTACAACTCGATCACATTGTTTCGGCCGTGGATAAATCTCAGCGGGTAAGTCTGCTCGATGCCTTAGAACTTGTTGCTGAAGCTGATTCCTTGCCTTACTCTGCTGAGGCCAAAGTTCGAATGATTGAACTGGCAGGCCAGCTTCGAATCTTACGAAAGTTTTCTAACGAGTCGGCGATTGATTTGATATCACGAATTATTCGAGTCACTGGTGTGGGGATTGAAGCGATGGCCGTAAATTCGCCAGAGGGTTCAACTCATTTTGACCGACTTGCAGCCCTAATTGATCTTGCCGGTAATTACAGAAATCTTGAAGGTGATTCCAGCGTTTCAGCATTCTTGGAATATCTGCGCACCGGTCAAAGGTTTAATTCACTTGTTGAAGCAGATGTCACACTTAGCGACAATGCAGTCATAGTCATGTCGATACACAAGTCAAAAGGCCTGGAATTTCCAATCGTTGTAGTGCCTGATCTCACTTCTGGAGTTTTCCCATCAACTCCTAAAGATCGACATTGGCCAAAGAATGCTTTCCGAATCCCACCAGATTCCCTCGGTGCCCCGATTAATCCGTTGTTGCCAGAGTTTCCAAGTCCAACAGGTCCCCGTGGCGTTGACTTCAAGGCCTTTTCGAGCGCGGCTGGCGCACTTGCAAATATTGATGAACGTCGACTCGCTTACGTAGCAATCACACGGGCAGAACAAAAAGTTATTGCAAGTGGATCTTGGTGGGGCCCGACTCAATCAAAACTGCGCGGTCCAAGTGACTTCTTAATCAATTTGCACGATGGCGCGACTAATCCTGATGTTTGGACACAGACTCCTGATCCCGATGCAACAAATCCATTGCTAGCGGACATTCAATACTTGACTTGGCCAGCGCAAATCGATCCGGCAAAGCAATCGCAAATAAAGCAAGCTGCCGACCTCGTTAAAACAGCTACCAGTAAATTGCATGACCTATCAGGATTAAGCAGTGAAGAGACGCTTCTAGTTGAATCTTGGCAGCAGGACATTGACGCTTTGCTTCTCCAGTCAAGGCAATTCGAATCGACTGAAAGATTGGTTCGCCTTCCAAATTCTTTATCTGCAAGTCAATTAATCGCACTAGATACTGATGAAGACTTATTTTTGAAGTCACTAGTTAGACCGATGCCACGAAAGCCATCAAGCTCGGCAGATAGAGGAACTACTTTCCATTCCTGGGTTGAAACTTTTTACGGCAGACGAACTTTAATTGATACTGAAACTCTCTCTGGCGCGATGGATGATGAAATCTACACCGATGAACAACTTCAGGCTCTCAAATCTGCATTTGAATCTGGTCCGTTCGTTGATCGAACCCCCGCATCGCTAGAACTACCATTTGCGTTAGTTCTTGGAGGCAGAACTTTGCGGGGCAGAATGGACGCTTTGTTCACAGGAACCCTAGAGGATCCAACTGCGCCTGATAGTTGGTTAGTTGTTGACTGGAAAACTGGAAAACCTGGCTCGGCAAATGATTTACAACTCAGCATCTATCGTCAAGCTGCAGCCCTGACGCTAGGCGTAAACCCAGATCAGATTCAAGCAGTTTTTTATTACGTTGCAGATCAAGTTGTGAGTCCAGCAACTAAATTGCTCTCACTAGATGAGCTAACTGAACTTATTTTGTAATTTCAACAACCATTGCGCAATGGTCGCTAATTGC
>CANLIF010000011.1 GCA_947491175.1 Actinomycetota bacterium | reverse complement strand
TCATTAGTTGGAATCGATGGATCAGGCAGCAACTGGACTGCAGCCGATACGATTTTGGTGGCATCCCGGTCGCAAATTACAGCGCCGTCCATTTTTGCTAATTCGCGTAATCGAGTGGAAGTGAAATCAATGTTTACATCAAAGCCACCGCTACTGATTGCATTAATTGTTTTATCTTGGCCCAATACGATTAGCGCGCCAGTATTGCCGCGCAAGATTCGTTCTAAGCCATCGCGCAATTCGGTCCCGGGGGCAACTTGTGCCAAAACAGACCTTAATAATTCAGGAGAGTCCACTTGCTCTTTGGTTGCCACGAAAGTTCTTTCTCACTGGAGTTGTGTTGAGTCTACGACTGATACTAACAATTTTACAGCATTAGCAAAGAAATTCAGACTGCGTTAACCGCATCAGCAAGAGAACTGACTTCGATCAAACGTAAGCCCTTAACTCCGGATGGCAAGCGCGTACCTTTTGGCACAAGAGCGATCTTGAATCCAATTCGCGTAGCTTCACTTAACCTCTGATTCATTCCAGGGACTGGTCGGACATCACCACTTAGCGCCACTTCGCCGATGGCTACTAAGTCGATTGGCAATGCGGTATCGCGGGCTGCTGAGGTTATCGCCAGGCACATAGCCAAATCAGCACCAGGATCTGAAATCTTGGCCCCTGCAACTGTGGCGAGGTAGACGTCTTTATCCCAAAGCTTTAGCCGAGCAGCTCGTTCTGTGACCGCGATCAACATTGCCGCGCGCGCATTATCAAATCCAGTGGTCCGGCGCATTGGGTTATTGCCTGGGCTGGTTGTAGTCAGCGCCTGAACCTCTACCAGCAAAGCTCGTCGGCCTTCAAGTGTGATCGCTATGCAGGTGCCAGGAATGGCTTGCTCACGCTGAGAACGAAATAGCGCAGACGGATCTGTTACTTGGCGCAAGCCGTCATCGGCTTGCTCAAAACAAGCAACTTCATCTGCTGGACCGTAGCGATTTTTGTTAGCTCGAAGTAACCGCAGTGGAGTCCCTCGGTCACCTTCAAAAGTAAGCACAGTGTCAACTAAGTGCTCTAGTGATCGCGGTCCAGCAACCGAGTTATCTCGCGTTGATTGGCCGATCAGCAGCAGAGGCATCCGTCGTCCCTTTGCAGCCCTGGTTAAAACTTGGGTGACTTCATGTACTTGGGCCACACCACCAGCTCTGCCGTCTAATTCCGCCGAAGCTATAGTTTGCACGCTATCAACGATTAATAAGTCCGGATCTACGTCTTCGACATGACCGAGCAACACAGCTAAATCAGTTTCGTCGGCGATTAGCAAGGTGTCAGCGTTAACTCCGATACGTCTGGCTCGGATACCAATTTGCTCAGCCGATTCTTCACCCGAAATATATAAAACTTTTCTAGGCTTACCAGAAGCTCTCGCAAATTTATCTGCGGCTTCAAGTAGCAAAGTAGATTTTCCGACACCAGGTTCGCCTGCTACCAAAACACATTGGCCAGCAACTAATCCGCCACCAAGTACTCGGTCAAACTCCTCGATTCCAGTTGAAGTTCGCTCCACCTCACCAAGTGGAATTTCTTTTACTGGGCGAGCAGGTTTTCCAGGGGCTATCCCAGTAGTTGAGGTGCGCAACCCGGCGCTACTCGCAGAAGTTGTCGATTCGACTACTGAGCTCCAGGCTTGGCATTCTGGGCAGCGACCAACCCATTTGTGTCCATTCCAACCGCACTCGGTGCACTTATATGTTGCGCGAATTGCTTTAGCCATGCCCTTAGGTTACGCGCCAGCACCGACAGGCGTGGCTTTTGGTGGGTCTAGCAAGAAAAGCCGGGGTTGTGAATAAAGTTTTAGGATTTTGGTGTTGCTGGGTGGATTGCTAGGTACTTGATGGCACGGGTATTGTCGGATGCCTTCGCAGCCGCGATCATTTCTTCGCGTGCTTGGCAGTGGTCTGCCAATATCTTGTAAGCCTTTTTACCCATTAGCGCAGTTAGTTCTGGTTCATAGGACTGATAAACCGCGCGCGCACCTACATGGGCTTCGGTTGCAGTTGTGCAGTACCAATCTAAATCTTCACCACCAGGGCCCCAGCCACGTCGGCTGTATTCTTCAATGCCAATGACCACGATGTCTACATCATCTGGACGCTTTACTTCTTCAAAAGTTCGACGGATTGGAAGTTCCCAACACACCTGTGGTTTTGTCACTAAAGGATTTACGCCAAGTTGACCAGCAAGAATGTGCAGTGAGCAGCCGTCTCCACCTTCGAAATCGTTGCGGTTATGGAAAATGCAAGCCCCGTTGAAAGCGCGAGTTTTCTTAGAGCCATCATCGTCTTTTTCGAACATGCCATTCTTGTTGCCCTCTTTGTGATTTTGCCAAATCTCTGGAGTCAGCATTGCAGCATATTTTTTGGTGTTCTTTAAATCTTCTTTGTCTGCAATGTGAGCGCCGAGGTTGCAACAACCTACGTCAGGATTCTCTTTATCGATTCCCTTGCAGCCATTTCCCCAAATGCATGTCCAGCGACTTGTTAGCCACGTCAGATCGCAACGATACAAATTAGTGTCATCCTCGGGATCCACAAACTCGACCCAAGCTCGAGGGAAATCTTGACTCTTTTCAACCACAGATAAATTCTATTGTGTTTGGGAGTGCTTGCACACACTGCACCTAGTCCACTAGTAATGTCTTTGCTATGCGAATGGGAGTGTTGGACGTGGGATCGAACACTGTTCATCTTTTGATAGTCGATGCGCATACCGGTGCCGCTCCAATTCCGGCTATGTCCCAGAAGTATGAACTTCGTCTTGCCGAGCAACTTAATAATGATGGCGACTTAAAGAAATCCTCAGTCAAGTCTTTGATTGAAGTCCTCCACGAATGCAATAAATTCATCGAAGAACATAACTGCGACGAATTACTGGCATTTGCTACTTCAGCAATCAGAGAGTCAAAGGGCTCTGATGCAATCCTGGAAAAGATAAAGGCTGAAACTGGGATTGATCTGCAAGTTCTTGATGGTGAACATGAGGCGATTCTCACTTTTCTTGCGGTTCGCCGTTGGTTCGGCTGGTCATCTGGCCGGCTATTGGTTGCAGACATCGGTGGTGGCTCGTTAGAAGTAGCAATCGGAGCTGACGAACATCCAGAGCTGGCTATTTCAACACCACTTGGAGCTGGGAGACTAACGCGCGATTTTTTCACTTCTGAAATTCCGAGTGACGATGAAATTAATGCGTTAAGAACGCATATTAAAAACACTTTGGAAACAGATTTCTTGCACTTACAAACAGGCGAATTCGATCACGCGGTTGCTACCAGCAAAACATTTAGACAATTGGCTCGACTAGGCGGTTCTGCGCCCGCAAGTGAAGGTCAGCGAGTGCAGCGGGAATTAACTTCAGTGAGCCTTGGTAATTGGGTGCCAAAGATTGCCCAAATGAATTATGAGCAGCGAGCCCAATTACCAGGTATTTCGATTGGTCGGGCTGAACAGTTACTTGCGGGAGCAATAGTGGCCCAAGAGACTATGGAGTTTTTGAAGTTAGAAACGTTAGAAATCTGTCCCTGGGCACTCAGAGAAGGAATTATCTTGCGTCGACTGGACTGGTTTGGCGACGATGCCGAGTAACTCAATAACCGCGTAAAGTTGGGGCTAGACCCATTATCCGGGTCGCTTAAAGTGGGAGAGCCATGCTTCGCGAGTTACTAGTTTCCGCATCACGCAGTCAAAAGTTGGAGCACTTGGTATCTACCTCGCCATTAAGTCGAGGCGTAGTAAATCGATTTGTAGCAGGAACTACCACTGCCGATGTCGTTTCAACAGTTCAAAGTCTTCATGGCTTGGGACTTTTAGCAACCGTGGATCGACTTGGCGAAGACACTTTGGACCGGGCCGCCGCTGATACAACCGTAGCTGATTACAAAGATGTACTTCGCGCATTATCTAGCGCAGGACTTTCAGATAGTGCTGAAGTTTCAGTCAAGTTGTCTGCAGTCGGTCAAGCCCTTGGTGGTAACGGTGAGAGTATTGCACTGGAGAATGCACTAGAGATTTGTTCCGTTGCAAAACAAGTGGGCACTACCGTGACTTTTGATATGGAAGATCACACGACAATTGATTCAACGTTGCGCATTTTGTCGCAAGTTCGCAAAGAATTCCCGACTACTGGTGGGGTACTTCAAGCACAGCTACATCGAACCGAAGATGACGTTGCCGCATACTCTTATAAGGATTCCCGAATTCGGCTATGTAAAGGCGCCTATGCAGAGGCAGCCGATGTTGCATTTGTGGACCGTGGCGAAATTGATAAAGCTTACGTACGCAGCATGCGCGCTTTGATCGAATCTGATGCCTACCCAATGTTGGCAACACATGACCCGCGTCTGATCCAAATTGGTCAGGCCCTTGCGCTACGCACTGGTCGAGGTAAGGAAACTTTCGAATTTCAATTGCTCCTAGGGGTTCGCCCTGACGAGCAAGTTCGCTTAGCCGAGCTTGGCCATAAAGTTCGGGTCTATGTTCCATACGGCGATCAGTGGTACCCATACTTGATGCGTCGCATGGCAGAAAAGCCATCGAATCTTGCACTCTTCGTACGTTCCTTAGTTTCCAAAGGTTAGGACTTGAGATATGACGACCGCCATTATCGGGGCCGGTGTAATGGGAGAGACCCTATTGTCAGGACTGTTACGAGCTGGAGTTCCTGCATCGGAACTACTGATTGCTGATCGTCGGATTGAAAGATCAGCCGAAGTAACTGAAAAACATGGGGTTACAAATGGCACCAACCAAGAGGTTTCAGCCAAAGCTGACACTGTTGTTTTAGTTGTAAAGCCACAAGATATGGCGATTGTTCTTGAGGAAATAAAAGATTCCATCAAACCAGGAACTCTTGTGGTCTCACTTGCCGCCGGAATCACGACAAGTTTCATCGAGGATTTGCTACCTGCGCAGACTCCAGTCATTCGGGTAATGCCTAACACCCCAGCACTAGTTGATCAAGGTATGGCTGCACTTAATCCAGGCTCTAATTGCACAGAAGCCCATCTGCAAACTGCGGAGACATTACTGCAAAGCGTCGGACAAGTTATCAGAGTCCCTGAGAAGTATCAGGATGCAGTAACAGCAATTTCAGGTTCTGGACCGGCTTACATTTTTTACGTCGTTGAGGCGATGATTGAAGGTGGAGTAATGCTTGGTTTGCCCCGCGATGTTTCGAACGAGTTGGTATTACAAACGGTTTATGGCGCAGCAACGATGCTTCGGGAAACTAAGGAACATCCAACGGTTTTGCGAGAACAAGTTACTTCACCAGGTGGGACAACAGTTGCTGCACTAAGACAGTTTGATGACTTTAAAGTCCGTGCGGCATTTTTGAGTGCGATGGAAGCAGCTCGAGATCGTTCAAAAGAACTGGGTATGCAATAACCAGTTCTTTTGAACAAGTAAATACAGCTCAAGATTGTGTTTGCCATGCAAACAATTAGAACTGGGTATGCAATAACCAGTTCTTTTGAACAAGTAAATACAGTTCAAAATTGTGTTTGCCATGCAAATAATTAGAACTGGGTATGCAATAACCAGTTCTTTTGAACAAGTAAATACAGTTCAAAATTGTGTTTGCCATGCAAACCATCAGCTAGGTAATCAATAAATTACACTCGTGTAATTTAAGTTACTTTCTGAACCGACTATCACTTGAGTCCCATTCGCCACTAATGTAAGCATCTACGAATGAGTGTGACGTTCAGCCCGGAGGGGAAGCCGGTGCTTGGCCCACACAGAATGGTGATGGTGACCTATGGGTGCATCTATTGAACGTCCGCTCGGAGAAGTTCGCTTTTTGACAGTTGCCGAAGTTGCAACTGCAATGCGCGTATCAAAAATGACTGTGTATCGCCTAGTGCATAACGGTGAACTACCAGCAGTACAAGTTGGTCGATCATTTCGAATTCCAGAACAAGCTGTACATACCTACCTACAAGAATCATTTGTAGAGGCTGGATAATCTTTTTGGAATTTGGAGCAATCCAGTCCTCAAGTAAGTCCACTAAAGCACGCAGGTAGACTCAGGTTTTAACAACAAGTAAAGGTGGTCCAAATGGGCTCGGTGATCAAGAAGCGCCGCAAGCGCATGGCCAAGAAGAAGCATCGCAAAATGCTTAAGAAGACGCGTTCACAGCGTCGCAATAAGGGCAAGTAAACCCTCAGGTTTTAGGCGCGGGAGCGTCGGCTGGCAGCGATTGCCATGCCGGCACCCGCGCCTACTAATGCAATCGCTGTTGCACCAGCAGGTACCCCATAGCGCTTAACTAATCTTTGTCTACGGAAATCATGAATCGGCCAGCCATTTTCAACGGCATGGCTTCGCAGTGCCGAGTCGGGATTGATAGCCGTTGGATTGCCCACACTATTTAACAGCGGAATGTCATTATTGGAATCCGAATAAGCGAAACTGTGCACCAAGTCCAAGCCGTGTTCGCTGGCTAACTTTGCCACTGCCAAAGCTTTTTGCTCACCATGCATCGGAGGATTTTTTAGTCGCCCGGTGTAGACCCCATTTTCAATTTCACTAACAGTTGCGATAGCCCCACTTAGCCCAAGTCGAGTTGCGATGATGTTTGCCAATTCAATTGGCGCTGCCGAAACTAACCAAACTTGATGTCCGGCAGCTCGATGCGTGTGAGCCAATTGCACAGTTCCTGGCCAGACTTTGTCAGCCATGATCTCGTCGTAAATTTCTTCTGATAATCCGATGACTTCTTCGACTGAACGGCCGGTAACAAACGACAGCGCATTTTCAGTGATGCGGGCCATGTCAGCAAGATTTTCTGAACCAATGGTCAGAAACTTCCCCTGGGCAATTGCAAAGTTAGCCAAGTCGGTGGCACTTAAAATCTTTCGGGCGAACAATCCTCTTGCTAGGTGGTAAATGCTGGCGCCGCGCATAATCGTATTGTCAATGTCGAAGAACGCACCAATTTTTTGTGGTTCAGGAATTGCTTGGTTGCCCGTCATCCCAGCTGAGTTTGCGCTCATGCTTAAAGGGTACTGCGAATGTAATGTGCCACACTGGTTACAGACCGATGGGAGTAAAAATATGGATCCACGTGTTGTGCTCATTGGTAAATTAGACTGCCATCTGTGCGATAACGCGAGGTTAATAATCGCCAAAGTGTGTGATGAACTTGGCGAAACTTGGGGTGAACTGTCGATTCTGGAAGATCCACAATTAGCTGATCTGTACTTTGAGTCAATTCCAGTGGTAATGATTGATGGAAAAATCCATGACAAGTGGCGAGTAGACGAAGCCCGCTTACGATCTGCTTTGATGAAAAAAACCAAGTAAGTTTCCCGCCCACGTCAAGTCACATCAGTCACGTTCGTAACATCAAAAATCCTTAATTTCCCTAGCACTATATGGGGTTAGAGCGCCAATTTTGCACAAATCGAAAAGGCGCATAACCTGATCGCCATACAGTCACAAAAAGGATGGTATTCATGCCGCTGTCACAAACGCCTGATGGGCGCATGAGTGCTCGTGGTGTTATTCCTGACGCGACTGTTAGTCGCCTTCCGATGTATCACCGCAGTTTGTTATCGCTAACTGCGCGTGGAGTTATTCTGGTCTCGTCCGAAGAGTTGGCCGAGGCCAGCGGTGTGTCTAGCGCAAAACTTCGCAAGGATCTTTCTTTCCTCGGTTCGTATGGCACGCGCGGTGTTGGGTATGACGTTGAATTCTTGCTTTACCAAATTGCGCGCGCACTTGGTCTTACTAAAGTCTGGCCAGTCGTGATTGTTGGAATTGGAAATCTTGGAAATGCCCTTGCTGGCTATCCAGGCTTTGCCTCACGTGGTTTTTCTGTCGTGGGACTGTTCGATACCGATCCAAAGCGCGTTGGCGAAACCGTAACTGTTGCGGGTAAAGAAATTGTTGTGTCTGACATTTCAAAATTGCCGCAGGTAGTTTTAAGCAGTGGTGCTTCTATCGGAGTTATTGCAACTCCAGAAGCTGCAGCTCAAGAAGTTTGTGACCTAATGGTTCGCAACGGCGTAACAAGTATTTTGAATTTCGCACCGGTGCTTATCGAAGTACCAGCTGGTGTGGACGTGCGTCGCGTAGACCTTGCGACTGAACTACAGATTCTTGCATTCCACGAACAGCGCAAATCTCAAAGCGCGCTGACTCAAGCGAATGCAGGATAAAAAATGACTTCCCAAAGCTGCAAGTACACAAACAAGGTAGGTGTGTAAATGGCTAGCTCGCAGGTATCTGCCGCGGTCGGAGTGTCTTTTGTGGTTGCCGGACCGGGTGACCCAGATCTATTAACTGTTCGCGCACACCGGTTGCTACAGGCAGCTGACGTCGTAGTTGTTGACGAGGAAATTATTCTCCTTGCCGAGATAGTTTCTTCCGGAAAAATACTCGTAGCCGTGGACAACGCCGGAGCACCACTTTCGCTGGCTGCCCGCACCAAAGTTTTAGTTGATGCTCGCAAGGAAGGCCTGCAGGTGGTTCGACTGCTTTCAGGTGACCCTGTGCTGGATGGCCGCCTGGCAATGGAGACCGCTTCGATTGCAAAGACAGGACACGCCTTTGAAGTTGCCGCTGGAGTCTCTCCACTAACCGCAGTCGCAGCCCATGTTGGTGTTTCGCTAACCGGTGGGCGAACTCGGGAAGTCCGCATCATCGATGCTGACTCACCAATAGTTGATTGGGCCGCCCACATCGATCCGCTTGTGACGCTAGTAGTTCACAATGCTGCAGATCGAGTTACCGAAGTTTCGAAGGCTCTCATTAAAGCTGGGCGTGAAGGCACTACTCCAGTTGCAATTGTTAGAGATGGCGCAACAGTCGAACAGCGTTCTTTACACTCAACACTTGAAGCGCTTCCAAATGCAATAAAGCTGGCTAAACAAAGTGGTGCTGGCATTGTCATCATCGGCGACGCCGTGAGTGATCGGACTTCTTGGTTTGAAAATCGCCCACTTCATGGCTGGCGGGTTCTTGTACCTCGCACAAAGGATTCAACTGAAGACCTACGCGAACAAATGATTTCATTTGGTGCCGTCCCATTTGAAGTTCCAACAATGTCGGTTGAGCCACCGCGCACACCACAACAAATGGAACGTGCAATTCATGGACTAGTGTCCGGACGTTTTGAGTGGGTTGTATTTACAAGTCTTAATGCAGTGCGGGCAATTCGGGAACGCTTTGAAGAGTACGGATTAGATGCTCGATCATTGTCGGGAATCAAAATTGCAGCTATCGGTGAAGACACCGTAAATTCTTTGATCGCAATGGGAGTTCGTCCGGATTTGGTTCCGGAAGAAGAACAAACAACTGCCAGCTTGCTTGAAGAATGGCCAGAGTTTGATTCAATCAATGATCCAATCAACCGAATTTTCTTACCACGCGCTGACATTGCAACTGACACTTTGGTAGCTGGCCTGACTGCACTTGGCTGGGAAGTCGAAGACGTCACAGCGTTTCGGACAGTCCGCGCGGCGCCTCCAGCAGTAGAGACTCGGGAAGCCATCAAGAGTGGTGGATTCGATGCTGTGATTTTCACCTCAAGTAGCACAGTTCGTAACTTGGTTGGAATTGCTGGCAAGCCACACCCAACGACGATCATTGCTTGCATCGGTCCAGCAACTGCCAAGACCGCTCAAGAGCATGGTTTACGGGTTGATGTACTTCCAGAAGATGCCACCATTACCGCGCTGGCTAATGCCTTGGCGGTCCATGGTGGCGCCCTTCGGGATGAAGCACAAACTTCTGGCTCAGTTGGCTGGCGCCCATCTCGCAAGCGCTCGGGTGCACGACGTCGCGCAACGTGATGTGATTAGTAGTATGCGAACAACGGTTCACTTACTGCGTCACGGTGAAGTTCATAACCCAGACAAGGTCCTTTATGGGCGCCTTCCTGGCTATCGACTCTCTGAACTAGGTCACGAAATGGCCCAGCGGGCTGCCCAAACTTTGGCTTTGCGCGATGTAACTGCAGTGATCGCTTCGCCATTAGAGCGAGCCCAACAAACTGCTGCTCCAATCGCAGGGGTGCACGGCTTGACCATTGGAACTGACGAAAATCTGATCGAAGCCGATAACGTCTTTGAAGGCGAGCGAGTCTCCGTTGGCGATGGCGTGCTGCGCCAGCCGCGCGCTTGGCGTCACCTTTACAATCCACTTCGGCCATCTTGGGGCGAACCATACGTAGTAATTGCAGCTCGCATGCGTCAAGCCGTTGCCGATGCCCGAGATGCAGCCCGTGGACATGAAGCCGTGTTGGTTAGCCATCAACTTCCGATTTGGATCAGTCGACTTGATTTTGAAGATCGACGGTTCCCACATGATCCACGAAAGCGCCAATGTAGTTTGGCTTCGCTAACTTCATTGACTTTTGATGACGATAAGTTACTTGCGATTTTATATACCGAACCAAGTGCCGATCTGCTCGGGAATGCGAGCAAGATCGCCGGTGCGTAAAGTCGTGGCTTTGTTTTTTGCAGGCACGTGTATCGCGTTCCTGTCAGGATGTAGCGCAAGCACAACTTCAAATACTTCGGATTCTGGTTACATTTCTGGCGATGGCACAACACTTCTCCTGTCACCCGAGGAACGTGGTGAAGTAATCTCGCTAGCTGGAGAGACCCTTGGCGGCGCGCAACTCGACATTGCTAATTGGCAAGGAAATCTAGTTGTAGTAAATCTTTGGGCGTCATGGTGCGGACCTTGTCGATCTGAAGCAGTTGATTTAGAGAACTCTTATTTGCAGTTCAAAGATCAGGGTGTCGAATTCCTTGGACTTAATACTCGTGATGGCCTGGCTGCTGCTAAAGCATTTAATGATCGCTTTAAAACTTCTTATCCATCAATTAGAGATAAGGATGGTCAATTAACTTTAGCTTTTGGCAATCTAGGTCCAGCTGCAACTCCTTCGACAATAATTTTGGATTCCAAAGGCAGAGTTGCAGCTCGCATTCTTGGACCAACTACCGAGTCTGAATTAAGAGTCGTAATTGCCGCGGTATTAGAAAGCGAAAGCTAATGCCAATCAATGAAATAGTCGAAACAGTTACATCTGGTTCTCTGTTGCTCGCAATCCCACTTGCATTTGCTGCGGGACTGGTGTCATTTCTTTCGCCATGTGTGCTTCCGCTAGTTCCTGGATATCTTTCCTACATAACCGGAGTTTCTGGAGCCAGAGCTACAGCGCAACGGACTTCAGTATCAAGATCTCGGGCAGTCTGGGGATCGATGGTTTTCGTTTCAGGCTTCTCTGTCGTTTTTATTTCTTATGGCGCAGTATTTGGTGGCATAGGACAGTTACTTCTGGAGTATCAACGAACTATCCAAATGGTAATGGGTGTCGTCGTGGTAATTCTTGGCCTTGGCTTCTTGGGAGCAATTCCAGCGATCCAACGTGATATCAGAATTCATCGAGTGCCAACTGGAACTCTGTTTGGCGCTTTTTTACTTGGAGCTTTGTTTGCAATTGGCTGGACACCTTGCATTGGTCCAACTTTGGCGGCGGTTCAAGGTATGGCGCTTAATGAAGCTAGCGCAGTCCGTGGCGCAATCCTGAGCGCTGCCTACTGTCTTGGTCTTGGACTTCCTTTTGTTTTCATCGCATTGTTCTTTGAGCGAAGCATTCGAATCGTAAAGATTTTGCGAAGGCATTCTCGGGGGATTATGCATTTTGGCGGCGTCATGCTCATTGTGATCGGATTACTACTTGTAACTGGATACTGGAACGACCTCACCATTGGGTTGCGGGTTTGGGCAGCCGATTGGGGGGTTCCGATTTAATGCAAAGCAAATCTGTGCAAGGTAAGTTAATGATAAGTAATGATGAAACAGTAATGGTGACGAAGTAATGGCGACTATGCGTTGGTTGTGGCGGCAATTAACCAGCATGCGCATTGCCCTAATTTTGCTTTTCTTACTTGCCTTGGCAAGCGTGCCGGGCTCAATTTTTCCACAGCGGGGAACCTCACCACTTCGAGTTAATGAATTCTTAAAAGACAATCCAACTTCTGGTCCAATTTTGGATCGTCTGTATATGTTTGATGTTTTTGCTTCGCCTTGGTTTGCCTCGATTTACCTCCTACTATTTATTTCACTAACTGGATGTGTTTTGCCACGCGCGCTGGAACACTTCAAAGAAATGCGGAGCCAACCTCCTGTCGCACCAAAAAATCTCAGTCGGTTACCGGCGCACATTCAATGGCAAAGTAGCGCAGCTGTGGCAAAGGTTGTTTCAGAGACATCAACAGCCTGGAAGAAACGTGGTTGGAGAGTTCGCCAGGGTGAAGATTGGCTTTCAGCTGAAAAAGGTTACTCACGAGAAACTGGAAACTTAGTTTTCCATCTAGCTCTATTAGTTCTCTTGATTGCCGTTGGCTTTGGCGGCGCAGTTGGTTATCGCGGAACGGTAATTGTTCGGGAAGATTCAGGATTTGCAAATAACGTCACGCAATACGACACATTCGCCCCTGGTCGAATGTTTGGTGCAGATGAGTTGCCGCCGTTTTCTTTTGAACTTAAAGAATTTGCGGCAACTTTCCAACGCGGTGGACAACAAAATGGTGCACCTCGAGAATTTCGAGCTGAGCTTATGGTTAAGGACAATCCGTCAGTAGAGCCAAGACCAGTAACAGTTGAAGTAAATCATCCATTGCGTACATCTGGCATCACTGTGTACTTGGTTGGCCATGGGTATGCACCAGAGTTCACAATTCGAGACGAGTCAGGGAAAGTTGTTTGGGAAGACGCATCAATTTTTCTGCCACAAGACTCAGCCTTTACTTCAAGCGGCGTTATCAAAGTTCCTGATACCGTTCCACAACTTGGCATCCAAGGATTTTTCCTCCCAACTGTTTCTGAAGATTTTTCAAACGGCCCGGTATCGAAATTTCCTGCTGCGGATAATCCAGAGGTTTACATCAGTGCTTGGCAGGGTGATTTAGGTCTCGATTCTGGAATGCCACAAAGCGTTTACCGCCTAGATACCGAAAACATGAAACGAATTGGTATTGAAGAACTCGCCCCAGGCGACACCTGGAATTTGCCAAATTCAGGTGGAACCCTTGAATTTACTGGCTATCGCAAGTGGGCTTCATTTGTGATCACTAAAGATCCAGGAAAGGGCTGGGCACTTGGCGCCGCTATTGCATCAATTGTCGGCTTGTCGCTTTCACTGCTGATCCCACGTCGTCGCGCTTGGTTGCGAGTGACTGCTTCTGGCAATGGCGGTAATCTGATTGAAGTTGCAGGTTTATCAAAAACTGAAGCTCCTGGTTTGGCAGATGAAATTTCCCAACTCGCCAAGTTAGTAAATGCTCCGGAGGAAAATAATGACCGTTAATGAAACGTTGGCGCAGGCAAGTAATGCCATGGTTTACGGAGCTATGACTGCATTCACGGGTGCCATGGTTGCATTTAGCATCTCATTAGCAAAAGGTCGCAGACTTGAAACTCTTGAAGAATCCGCACAACGATCAAGCTCTTCATATCAAGTGCGCAAGGGATCAACTGCAACTTTAGATAAACCGGCGGTTTCCACATCCGTATCGGATGGTCAGGATCGTGGTGAAGGACGGCGCGCAGGAAACATCGGCCTGGCCCTTACTTGGTTGGGGACAATCCTTATTGGCTCAGCCTTGCTTTTCCGGGGACTTTCGGCAGGCAGGCCACCAATTGGAAACATGTACGAGTTCTCACTCGCTGCCGGTTTTGCAGTGGCACTTACATATTGCTTGATGTCTATTTCTCGTGACCTACGTTGGCTGGGTGTTTTTATTGCAATCCCAGTTCTACTAGACCTAGGTCTGGCACTCGCAGTTCTCTACACCGATAGTGCCCAACTTGTCCCGGCGCTGAATTCATATTGGTTGGCAATTCATGTTTCTGCGGCAGTAGTTTGCCTCGGTGCATTCACAATAGGCGCTGCGCTCTCTGGTTTGTATTTAGTTGCCCAGACAGCAGAAGATCGTGTTGTTGCTGGCAAGGAGCCTGGTCGAAGTGCCGCGATTGCGCAACGGATTCCTTCCGCCGATCGATTAGACCTAATGTCATACCGAATTCATGCGTTCATGTTTCCGATTTGGACCTTCGCAGTTATCGCCGGCGCAATTTGGGCAGAAGCGGCCTGGGGCCGTTACTGGGGCTGGGATCCAAAAGAAACCTGGGCATTTATCACTTGGGTAATTTACGCAGCCTACTTACATGCAAGAGCTACTGCGGGTTGGCGCGGCAAGAAAGCAGCCTATGTGGCCATCGCTGGGTATGCCGCAATTTTGTTTAATTATTTTATTGTGAACATTTATGTGCAAGGCCTGCATTCATATTCTGGTCTATAAAAATTGATTAGCGCGTTAAATCTCGCAAGAAACTCGGATCATCATCAGGTGCAAAAACGTCATCATCATCGCGACCCCAGCCACGACCATTTGTACGGCCAAACAATAGCCATAACAACGGCCCAACTACTGGCAAGCAAACGATAATGGCAATCCATACCAATTTTGGCAGCGCTTTTGGATTAGGTGTCTGCAGGCAATCGACCAGGGCATAGACCGATAGTCCAATTACTAAAACTGTAAAAACAAAGCGAGGCATAGTTAGATCGTAAGTCAGAATTTGAAAGTTAGCGAACAGACATAAACTAATGAGGTGAACCCATTCATTACTTACACTCTGGCCCGACTCGGACTACTTGCTTTGACACTAGGGTTTGGTTACCTATTTGGCTTACGTGGGCCATTGCTAATAATTTTGGGTTTCTTGGGTTCGGGACTTTTATCCTTAGTTCTTCTCAATAACCAGCGGTCCCAACTTGGCGGACGTATCTCCGGGTACTTTTCTCGTATCAATCAAAAGCTTGATGACAATACTCGCAAAGAAGATTTTGACGAATAGTCCTAAATTCCGTTTGGTGACAACCAGATTGCAACTGAAAGCATTCCAGCAAAAAGTAAAAGCATTCTTGCAGTATCACCAAGTGCTGGAATCAGATCTGGACCAGTAGCTCCAGTACGCACTGCTTGAAGTGGGCGCCTGGCACTTAAGATCGCAAACAATCCGATAAATGCACCCTCTGGACCAGTCTCGGCAAAATTCATAGCTAGTGGCATGAAGAATCCAATAACTATGCAGGCGCGATAAAGCTCGCGAGTTTTTGCATCGCCTAACCGAACTGCCAAAGTTCGCTTGCCAGTTAGTTCATCAGTTGGGATGTCTCGCAAGTTGTTTGCCACCAAGATCGCAGTTGAAAGTGCGCCGCAGGCAACTCCGCCGAGCAGCGCCAATTCGGAAACTTGGCCGGTTTGGCTAGCACTTGTGCCAGCAACTGCAACTAGTCCAAAGAAAACGAAAACAAACAACTCGCCATACCCGGCATATCCGTAAGGCTTGGAGCCGCCGGTATAAAACCAGGCTGCGGCAATAGCCGCAGTTCCGATTGGAATTAGCAACCAGACTTGGCTCAACAAAACCATGCCAAGTCCAGCTAAGGCACTAATTCCAAAAGCAATGACGGCAGCACGCCTTACTTCCTTTGGTGTAGCTAACTTTTGCCCAACAAGTCGAACTGGTCCTACTCGATTTTCATCTGTGCCACGGATACCGTCACTGTAATCATTTGCGTAGTTGACGCCAACTTGAAGCGCCAAACTCACAACGAGCGCAAGTAATGCAATAAGTGGGCGAAACGATCCTTCAAATTCAGCAATAGATGTTCCAACTAAAACCGGAGCAACTGCAGCTGGCAAAGTTCGAGTCCGTGCGCCATCAATCCATTGATTACGGGTGGCCATTAAAATCCTTAATGCTTTGTTCCTGGGTGTGGAAATATTTTTTGGGTAGCCTCGTTAGCAGCTTGCATTCGTAAACTTATCCGATCGATTTTTCCAGAGTCGAGCATGGGTAGAGATGTAACAAATTGCACGGTGCGAGGAACTGCAGCCCTACTAATTTGCTCTTGAATTGTAGATTGAATTTCAGAAATCAAATTCGCCAAATTAGATATGTGATTACGAGTAACAACATATGCAATAGGGATAGAGCCCCAAAGCTCATCTTGCAAATCAATGACAGCAACGTCTTCAATAGCAGGATGGTGGCGAATTAGGGATTCAACAGCACTCAACGAGACATTGACTCCACCGACGATTACCACATCATCTAATCTGCCCAGTATATGTAAGAGCCCACTTGAATCAAGCTTTCCAACATCATGAGTTTGAACTTGACCTGAGATGAAACTGACTGCATCTAAATCTGGACGTAAGCGATAGCCACTTGCTGCCACGGTTCCAGAAATCCTGACACGTCCAGGTTCAATGTCATCCTTAGTGCCAAGTGAAATATTCACACCATCGAGTGGGCGGCCATCAAATACGCAACCGCCACAGGTTTCGGTCATGCCATATGAAACTGAAACCTTTATTCCTAATTCGCGCATTTTGTTCAGCATTGGTTGCGGAGTAGCCGCAGCGCCACTTAACACCAAGTCGTATGACTGCAGCGCTTCAACTCCGACGCTGCCAGATTCGAGCAGTCGGGCAATCTGAGTTGGGACTAACGAAACCATCAAGGAGCGACCATCACCATTGCTTTCGCGCACCGCGCGCATTGTGGTTGCGGCAAATGCGGCAGCTTGAAAAGTTCGAGCACCGCCAACACTTGGATCAATTTCAAATGGACTGTTGTGAAACCAAGACCGAACCAAAACCATGATGCCGGCAATTCGATGAGCCGGCACAGATACCACCCAGCGATTGTTAGTACCGAATCGATTTCCAAAAGCGGTTGCAGATGCAGCCAAGGCTTGTTGACTGAGTAGTACCCCTCTTGGAGTTCCAGTTGAACCTGACGTCGTGCTCACAATTGCAATGTCATTGGATTCCAACGGGAAGGCGGGGTTATCTGGGCGAAGTGCTGCCAGCGTCTGGGTAACAATAAATTCTGGACTTTCTGCCATTGGGGCAATTGCTGGACCGGTGCCATCAAGGGCACGGCCAATAACTGAGGCAAGCTTGAGAATTCCACCCATGCCAGGGGGAACCGTTACCGCAGTAAGCACCCGCGGATTCTGGCTTTTTCTGGATGTGTCAGATTGGGTCATCGAGACTAGCCTAGAGCGAAGAACTATTCCTCAAGATTTTTCTAAGGTTTGTAATGGATACCC
>CANLIF010000010.1 GCA_947491175.1 Actinomycetota bacterium | reverse complement strand
GCTAACGCTTGGTGAGTAACGTTCAAGCCAGACATTATTATCGGCAATCCACTTCGTAGCACGATATCTGCAGCTTCTGGATCGGCCCAAATGTTGAACTCAGCATATGGCGTCCAGTTTCCGCGCTCGGTGCTGCCACCCATAAATGAAATGTGTTCAATCCGATCGTGTAACTCTGGGTGAGCCTGCAGGAACATTGCAATGTTTGTTAATGGTCCGGTTGGTATCAAAGTTACTTTACGATCACAATTCTGAATCAACTCTGCTATCAATTCAACGGCAGGAAGTGAACTCAATTCAAATGCCGGTTCCGGTAATTCAGCTCCATCAAGGGCACTCACGCCGTGAATTGTTGGTGCAGCACTTGCCTTGCCCGCCAATGGGTCGTTCGCGCCCTTTGCAATTGGTACGACGATGTTAGCCAAAGCACAAACACGTTGCGCGTTATAAGTAACTTTAGCCAGCGACCCATTACCTGAGACTGTCGTAATTCCCAATAGTTCGATTGCTGGACTTGCTGCTGCCAGCAGAATTGCCATCGCATCATCATGTCCTGGATCGCAATCCAAAATGATTGGCGTAGGAAAAGTCATGCTGTCATTCTGTCGTATCCCTATAAGGCTAAAGCCTCAGCCAGCAAGTTGGTCATCTCTGCAATTTCAGTGGTCTGGGAAGTAATTATGTTGGTTACCAAAGTTTTTACCTCTGGATTTAAACTGTCAGATACTGAGCCGGCCATTGCAATTGCGCCATTGTGATGTGCAATCATGCCAGTTAAATACAAAGCATCGAATCCCTGGTCTTTTGCAGTTGCAAGTGCAGCCATTTCGCTTTCATTCATCATGCCATCGTCACTCATACCGTGACCCATACTGTGCCCTGGCATATCCGACTGTCCAGCATCGGCAAGCAACTTCTTCATGAGGTCAATTTCTGGTTGTTGTGTGGCCTCAATCCGGGCGGCTAAATCCAACACGTCAGAATTATTGGTATTCGTAGCCGCAAGTTTTGACATTTCAATTGCCTGTTCGTGATGCGGAATCATCATCTGTAAAAACATGATTTCAGAATCTGACAACGAGGACTCGTTGCCCATCATTCCGTCCGCACTCTGGGAACTTGTAGCTTCAGAAACGTTGTTACTCGCGCAAGCAGAAATTGAAAAAACTGAGATTGCGGAGACAGCGACGATTTTAAAAACTTTTTTGCTGGCTAAATTCATCATGATTTCAACGTAACCCACAAAAGCTAATTCTGCGACTCGTGCTGGATAAGAAGCGGTAAAAATCCGTACAAGAATTGGCAATTAATTCTCTTCTAGTTATCTGCAGCCCGTCATTGGTTTGATGCATCAATTCACCGCGACTAAATCATTAATAATCACTAGTTCCTTGAGCCTTAACTGTAAGGTTTTAGGAACTAGTCACTTCTGGAGAAAAATTCATGTCATCGGGATCGCACTCTGTAACGCTTACCACCGAAGAACAAGCCATGCTTGACGGTGCCGATGGCCCAGCAATTGCAATGTGTATGCGGATCATAGTTGGAGTTGCCCGAGCCAATGGTGCTGAAAAACTAATTGAAATTGAATCTGCACACGCAGATGGCACTTTATATCATGGCGAAGCTGGATTAGATTTCACTGAAAAATTAGTCGCACTGGGCGGCAAAGTAAAAGTTAAAACTACAACTAACGTCGGCTCACTTGATCTACTACATCCTGATCTAGTACATGGCGATGAAACTTTAATGTCTCACGGTAGGCGCCTAATGGATGCGCACATCGCGCTAGGTTGCGAACCGACTTGGTCCTGCGCCCCTTATCAAGCAGGGCATCGTCCGGCATTTGGTAGCCATGTTGCGTGGGCAGAATCCAATGCAATCGCATTTGTAAATTCAGTTCTCGGCGCTCGATCCGATCGCTATGGGGATTTCTTAGATTTATCTGCAGCTGTTACTGGACGAGTACCTTTTGGCGGGTTGCATCATGATGAAGCCCGAAAAGCAGTTTTAGTTTTAGATTTCTCGGAAATCGATTCAAAAGTTTTTTCAGAAGATGCCGCTTGGGCAGCTCTTGGTGTACTTCTTGGTAATCGAGCCGGCACTCGAGTTGCTGCCATGGTCGGGTTACCTGGTGATCTTTCCGATGGTGGGGTTACCGAAGACCGACTTAAAGGAATGGGTGCCACCAGCGCCTCAGCCGGTGGCGTAGGGCTGTTCCATGTGGTCGGCGTGACTCCCGAAGCTCCAACTCTTGAAGTAATTGTGGCACCAAATGCTGAGTACCTAAAAATGACGGCAACTGATGTTCGAGAAGCAAGAGATTCGTTGAGCACCACATCAAGTGACAAATTAGACGCGGTAAGTCTTGGCACTCCCCACTTTTCGGTCGATGAATTTAGAGCTTTGTCTGAAGTTATTGGTGATGGCCCGAAGTTTGCTGACCAAATTGACTTCTACATATCAACCAGCAGAGATGTCATGGCCCGCTCAAAGGAACTCGGCTACCTCGATGTTTTCCTAAACAACGGTGGACGCGTTGTGACTGACACTTGTACTTACGTAACTCCAGTGTTGAATCGAAATGTTAGAAACGTAATGACAAATTCTGGTAAGTGGGCTTGGTATGCGCCAGGAAACCTTGGCATAGATACCGTTCTGGGAAGTCTTTCCGAGTGCGTGGCATCGGCTCGGGCTGGCAAAGTCGTCCGAGATGAAAGTTTGTGGGCATAAAAATGGCAACAGTTTTATCTGGCAAGGTTTCTCACCCTGGAACTGCTGACGGCGAAGTGCTATTACTCACTGAACCAGTTTCGTTCTGGGGTGGTGTTGACCATCACGGCGAAATCATTGACGTTCATCATGCTCAGCACAAAGCAAAAATGACAAACAAGGTGCTCGTCATGCCTTCTGGGCGAGGATCAAGTTCGGCTACTGCGGTTCTGGCCGAGTTGATTAGAACTGGTGATGGACCACTTGCGATCGTGATGTTGCAATGTGACACCATTTTGGTGATTGGCGCTTTGGTCTCTGCCGAAATCTATGGGATAAGCCTTCCAATCGTTGAACTTGAGCAAGCCGAATACGATCAGCTATCTGATGGCATGCACGTCACGGTTGATGCAATTTCTGATCATGACATTGCGACCATAACTATTTGAATCAATTGACATGGGGGATTTTTTAGCATGACTAAAGTTGATCTGTTGATTTGGAACGCCAATTCGATTGCAACCATGAATGATGCGCGAGAAATCATCCGTGATGGTGGCTGGATTGCAATCCACGACGGATTAATCGTCCAAATAGGCGCTGGGAACGATAGCCAACCAGAAGCGAAAACGGTTGTTGATGCAACTGGCTGCCTAATTACTCCTGGATTAGTTAACTCCCATCAGCACTTGTACCAAAACTTGACGCGCTCAATGAAACCAAACGGTGTCACTGGCCTGACTGAATGGTTCTGGACTTACTTCCCGATGTGGAAAGAATTGGACGAAGAGGCGATTCGAACTTCGGTTCGTCTTGGACTTTTTGAACTAGCCCTATCTGGCTGCACTACTGCTACAGATCATGAATACATCCATCCATTTCCATTTTTGATGGATGCAGCCATTGAAGAAGCAGTGGAAGTTGGAATGCGCTTAATGGCAGTTCGTGGGTCGATGACTCTTGGGCCAGAGCAAGGTGGTGTTTGTCTGCCCGGGATGGCAGAAGGTGAAGAAGATGTAATTGCAGATTGCATCCGACTGATTGAAAAATGGCATGATCCTAAAGCGTCAGCAATGGTGCAGGTTGCTCTTGGGCCAAGTAACTTGATGAGCTCAACAGAAACTGTATTTACCCGAAGTGCCGAAATTGCAAAAAAGTATGGAGTTCGACTGCATACCCACATTGCTGATGACCCAGATGAAACCGAATACGTGTTGGAACACTTTGGAAAAACTCCACTTGAAGTTCTCGAAGTCTTGGGTTGGTTTACAGAGGCTACCTGGTGCGCACATGTCGTCTACCCATCAGACATGGAGATGCAACGCTTGGCTGAGTCAGGGGTTTCCGTGGCACATTGTCCAAGTGCAACTGTGATTGATGGTGGCTTGCCTGGTGGACCAACACCAGTTCGTGACTTATTAAATGCTGGAGTCAATGTTGGAATTGGGTGTGATGGCGCAACGGCCGGAGACCATCAATCAATGTGGATGGAGACAAAGACCGCATTACTTCTTTCGAGGCTTCGCGAAGGAACCGTGCAGGCAATGACTGCTATGGATGCATTGTGGTTAGCGACAAGAGGAAGCGCAAAAGCCCTAGGTCGTGAAGGCAACATTGGGCAATTATCAATCAGAGCTAATGCTGACATCGCCATGTGGAGGATGGACGGCATTGCCTATGCGGGTTCACTTGTGGACGATGTCACCGCGTTATTGCAGGGAGGACCTGCCCAAGTTTGGTCCAGTTGGGTCGGCGGTGTTCCACTAGTTCAAGAAGGCAACCTGGTTGGTGTTGACGTAAGTGCTGAAGTTGCCCGGCACACAAAATCGGCTCATCGCTTACAGTCATTTAGTCAATAAAACCAACGCTTGATTCTTAGGTTAATTTCATTAACCGCAACTTCGTTACACTTAGAACTGAATCAATCAGAAAGTAAGCAATGTCCAGAGTTAAGGATTTCTTTACACCGCGAAACATCGCCGGTGAAAAAGTCACACTCATCGACGTTATTAATGCGCCATATTTTCGACTAGCAACTCTGACCACAATTGCCGGCACTCTTGCCTACTTCATAGGCGCAAATCTTCCAATGGTTTCTGGGGTTTCCGCCGCTATCACAGCCGTCCTTTCAGTACGGCACACCTTTCATGACTCAATCAAAGAGAGTTTCTTTCAAATTCTTGGAGTAGTTATCGGAAGCACCGTTGCTTTTACTGCGATGAAGTTTGTCGGGTTTAACTCAGTAGTTGTGATGTTTGCAATATTTGCTTGCTTCCTAACGGCGCGATTATTGAAGCTGGGCGAAGAAGGCGCTATCGCTATTGCCGTTACCGTGATTTTGGTAGTAGGTCCAAATGTTACTGCCAGCACGATTGAGCAGAGATTTTTCGGTGTCTTGCTTGGCGCAGCGCTAGCCATGGTTGCCTCATATTATGTTCGCAACGGGTCACCGCAAGACCGCGCACTCAAGGCTGGCATTGAGCAATCATTTGCACTGTCAGCTCTCTTGAACAGTATTGCTAAAGCCTTGACGGAAAACGACGGTACAGTTGATCCAAAGATTGCCAGTCGCTGGTTGGCTCGGGCTGAATTTATCGCAAATGAAATCGATGAAATCAAAGCTAATGCAGAATCAGCCTTGGCAGGTTCAGCCTGGTCCCCTGCAATTGATTACTCTGACGCAAAAGCCGTTGTCGAACAAATCAAACTAACTGAAGCCACCGCTAGCACAGTGCTAAATATTTGTCGTGAACTTGTCCTGACCTCTGGCAGTTCACAACAATTACCAGCGCTATTGGCTGCGGCCTTGGCTGGAGTTCTAAGTGCTACCGCGGAAGTTATATCTGACCAAGCCGAATTGGCTGAGGATTTTCCGGCAAATATCCAACACGAGGACCTCGAAGACTGGCAAGACCAGCGCAGGAAAGCTATTGCCGAACTAAGGAGTTTGGATGAAACTCAACCGATGTTAATTGGTGGGTCGATTTTGCGTGATGCTGAAAAAATCACTGAAATTTTGAGTGATTGAGACTCTTACTTAGATAAAACGAAAAGACACCCAAAGGTGTCTTTTCGTTTTAGTAGCGGGGACAGCCGAATGCCGATAAACGATCCGTGTGAAAAGTGATGCATTCGGAACATCAACTTCTGTATTGGCTGGAAATCCCAAATCCGGGGACAGGAACCGTCGCACATCATCGATGCTGCGCATCGAGGTGCGCTCCTCCCAAATCCGAGTGCCGCCATAAACGAAAAATGAGAGTCCAGAAGGACTCTCATTTTTCGTTAGTAGCGGGGACAGGACCCCTCCTAATTTGCGGTTACACCCGCAAATTACTCGTCCCAAATCCTGGCTCACTTACTTAGATAAAAAGAAAAGACACCCGAAGGTGTCTTTTCTTTTTAGTAGCGGGGACAGGATTTGAACCTGTGACCTCTGGGTTATGAGCCCAGCGAGCTACCGAGCTGCTCCACCCCGCGTCGGTTTGTTAAGGATACGCGAGGTTTCCAGCCCAACCAAATCGCTAACTGGTTTATTGAGTTGGGGATGACGAAGGAGTAGCAACTGGAGATGGAGTTGGCGTGATTGCCAGACTCTCACCTGCAATCTGACTACCTGCTGTTGTAGCGCGCTGTAGCGCTTCAGAAAGTCGATCCTGGGCTTCTCCATAAGCTGCAAAGTCTCCAGCAGCCAGCGCTGCTATCCCGTCCGTGTAGGCCTCATTAGCATCAATGATCGCTTTGGCAAGGTCCTGCTCTGGAGTAGTAACCGGAACCTCAGGAGCCCCTGGATCAACAGGGTCCACTGGGATTGTGGTTTGTCCAGTGAAGACTTTCTTTAGGGCAGTTTCCAAATCATCCTCGAAGGCGACTTTTGATCCAAATGACACAAGAACCTTGCGAAGTAATGGATAGCCGCCGCCTTGTGAGGCCCGGACATAGACCGGTTCGAAGTAAAGCAAGCCGCCACCAACTGGCAATGAAAGCAAGTTACCAAGTACTACATCTGACCCACCGCTTCGCAATAGCGAGAGTTGCTTAGCTACTTCTGGATCGGATTCGAAGTTGTTTTGCACTTGGCGTGGACCAGGAATTGTTGTGTTTCTTGGCAGCTGCAGAACTCTAATCGTTCCGTAGTCATCGCCATAATCAGAATTCACAGACATGAATGCCGCCAAAGTCTGACGCTTAGTTGGAGCATAAGTTGTTGTCAGCGAAAATGTCGGCGCTCCTTGATCGGGCATCTGCAAAGTTAAGTAATACGGCGGTTGCGCTTGACCAACTGTTGGCTTAGTTGGATCTTCTGGAACAATCCAGAAATCCTGACCGGAGTAAAACGCCTGCGGATCGCCAACGTGATACTTAGCTAACACGTCGCGCTGCACCTTGAACATGTCTTCTGGATAACGAATGTGATCCAAGACGCCGGCCGGAATCGCTGACTTAGGTTGCACAACTCCAGGGAATGCCTTACTCCAAGTCTGAAGAATCGGATCCTTTTCATCCCAGGCATAGATGTTCACAGTTCCGTCGTAAGCATCAACGGTTGCCTTAACGGCATTGCGAATATAGGTAATGTTTCCGGCGCTCAGCGGAATGGATTCAAGTTGAGTGTTCACTGAATCTGCCGTTGCATCACGCAATGAAATTCGAGCCGCATACGGGAATTCATTTGTTGTTGTGTAGCCATCGACAATCCATTGAACTTTGCCATCGACCACAGCAGGGTACGGATCGCCATCAAGTGTTAGCCAGGGAGCTACCTTTGCAACCCGAGTTTTTGGATCGCGATCATAAAGAATTTTTGACTCTGGGCCAATTTGATTTGAAAGCAAGATGTTGGTTTCTTGATAATTCAAAGCGAAAATTGCGCGCTGAATCATGTTTCCAATCGGGACGCCACCAGAACCCGTGTAGGTGTTGTTGGTCTGGCCGTTTGCACTCTTGTCATCTGGGAAATCAAGTTCGATTGGCGGCTGACTACCGTCGCTACCAACGATCGAGTAAGACGGTGACTGTTCGCCGAAATAAACCCGAGGTTCATCAATATCGAATTTGCCTGATGGTGGGATGTTGCTTTCCGCAAACTTAGGAGCGCCGTCTGCCTCAGCGGTATTTTCATACGCAGCAACCACACCATAACCATGTGTGAATACCATGTGATCGTTGAACCAATTTCGTTGATCATCAGCTAGGCCATCTAGATTGACTTCTCGAACTGCAATAACTGTGCCTCGCTTAACGCCATCAATTAGGTATCGATCGACGTCAAGTGTTTCTGGGAACGCATAAAATCCACGGATCTGCTGCAACTGGCTAAAAGTTGGAGAATTAAGCGCTGGGTCGAGTAACCGAATGTTTGAAAGAGTTCCAGCATCTTCATTCAATGAAGCGAGTGAGGGATTATCGATTGCTGCGTATTCCGAAAACTTGACGTCTTCAAGTCCGTAAGACGACAAAGTCGAATCAATGTTTCGCTGAATGTATGGGGCTTCGCGTTGAAGTTCCGAAGGCTTAACTTGGAATTGTTGCACGAAGGCTGGGTACAACCCACCAATAACGAAAGAAGCTCCGAGCATCGCACCAAAGGCAATGAATGGAAGCGACCAACCTTTTCTAAAGATGGAAACAAAGAACAAGATTGCTGTTGCAAGCGCGATGTAAGTCAGGATCGTTTTAGCAGGGACTACGGCGTTTACATCTGTGTACTTCAACCCAGTAATCAATGAGTCAGATTTTGTTGCTAATGAATACTTATCAATTGAATATGCGCCGGCCTTGAGCAACGCCAAGGTTCCCAAGAAAAACATTAAGTGACGGCGAGCTGAATCAGTTGATTGCGAAATGCTAGTGCGCAAGCCGCCATATATGTAGTGGATTACGACGTTCACAATAAAAGAGATAATCAGAATCGTAAATCCAAATCCTAAGAAGAACCTTAGGAATGGCAGTTCAAACGCATAAAACGAAATGTCTAGGCCAAATTGTGGATCGACCTGACCAAATGGCGTCGAATTACTCCACAACATAAATGTTTTCCATTGACTTGATGCCGACAATCCAGTCAAGACACCAAATACGATCGGACCTGCAATAAACACAATCCGGCGAAATGGATCCAAACTTTCCCGATATTTCTGAAGTGCGAATTCCTCAGGTGTTGCTGGCAAGTTAATTGGGCGAGATCGATGTGCCAAAGTAGCTGCGCCCCAGAGGCTAAGTGCGGTCAAGATAGTGAATGAAAAGAAAAGGATCGCTTTGACAGTAAGTTGCTGAGTGTAAACATCTGTGCGGCCAACTGAGCCGTACCACTGCCAGTCAGTGTAAAAGCCAGCAAATATCGAAAACGCGATAAAAAGCACGGCAAGAACCGAAAGGGTTATTCCAAGAGGGCTACGACGAGGACGTTCTAAATTTATGCTCACTTAAATACCTTACGTTGAAATATCAAGTTCCACATACGACAGACTTACCCTATGGATTTAGCCTCAAACCTTGAACCCTTGATTCGGGAAGTCGAAGATCATGTTGCCAGCGCTGGTTGGGATCAACCAGTTCGCCTGTTTGCCTTGGTGCCGACCGCAAGTCTGCTTTCGGCGAACCCAGATTTGGCAGCTGAACTTGGGATTAGCGCTGAGATGCCGCTGACCTCGGTTGAGCAAGAAATTGAAGACACTCTTGAGCTTGATGAGCTTCTTGCCACCATTGCGTGGCCAGATGACGTAGCCGGAGCAATTGTTGTTCTTGAAAGAATCGTCTTGCCACCTTCGGCCGAATCAGACTTACCTGCCACAGACGATTCTGCGCTGGTGCAAGCGGCATCAGATCATCCGCAGAGACGAGACGTTCGAATTGTAAGTGCAGTGCTGCGCAGTGGACAAAACTTAAACGCCTTGCGGTATCGAACTCATGATTCAGCAGATGCAGTTGCAGTAGCGCCGAACTTGGTTACTCGACTTAATGACGCGGTAGCTTCAACTTTTGCGGATTAGCGATTTCGTAAATCGTGCTTACGGTTGCTCGCCTAAATTAAGTGGCGTACCAATTTGGCGAAGCGCTCCAGTACCACCTGCAACATTAACCACTTCAAAACCTTGGTCTTCTAGGAATTTTCCAGCCTGTCCTGATCTGCCGCCAACTTCACAAATCAGGTACTGAGTTTTAGTCTGATCGATTTCGTTTTGCCGAACTGGGATTGTGGAAAGTGGGATGTGAATTGCACCTGGAATGTGCCCTGACACATATTCATCAAGTTCCCGGACGTCAATTATTGACACGTCTCTATAAATAGCTAGTAGTTCGAGGGCTGAAATCTCATTCATTGTTTTTCACTTTCCTAGATGTTTTCGTATTCTATTTCACGCACGAGTTAACTTGCCCGCCCGAGTTGAAAGTCTCAATTGCTGCTATTGCCTGATCCAGCGTTCCAACAGCTGCCACAGTTAATCCGTCTGGAATGTGGCCTATTACTTCATCACAGTTGCCTTGAGGCGCTAGAAACAGCACCGCACCCGCATCCCGCGCACCAATTAACTTTTGTTGAATTCCGCCAATGTCACCAACATTGCCATCTGGGTCGATAGTTCCAGTGCCTGCGATGACTTTTCCTTGCGTCAATGCGCCAGGTGTTAATTTATCGATGATTGCAATAGCAAACATTGTGCCGGCACTTGGTCCTCCGACCCCAGTAACCCCAAATTCAATTTCATAGTCAGCTGAATAACTTATGTCGATTCCAATTCCGATGTAAGGAATCTTTGCTTCATCTTGCGCGGTTAGTAAATCATCTTGGCGGGTACTTGATGTGACAACCACATCAAGTTTGGAATCAGTACGAACCAGAGAAAAAGTTAAACCTGTTCCGACTGGGCTACTTCTTACAACATCTACTACTTGTTGTGGGCTCGTCATTAGAACCCCATTGACCGCGAGAATTTCATCACCAGCACGAAGTTTGTCTTGAGCGGGCGTATCAAAGCCAACACTTGTGATCACTAATTTTTCAATTATTGGCTGGTCTAAGTAATCCATTGCAGCTGCAATCGCATAGCTTTGCGAAGTGCTAAAAGACATGGCGTTTCTGGCGTTTTGCTCTTCCTCGGTTTCGTCCTCTGGGTAAACCGATTCTCGTGGCACTACTGTCCGGTCTGGGCTAAGCCATCCCCAGATGGCTTGGAACATGTCCAAGCCTTGTTGCGGTCCCCCGAATTCGCTGACCGTCGTCATGTTGAGTTCACCCTCAGTTGGGTAAGTCTTCGTACCTGAAATTGAAATCAATTCAACATCTTTGATTGCGCCAATTGTGTTAAACACTGGCCCAGGCGACTTCATTACATAAGGAACTGGAATAAACATTGCCGCCCCAAGCAGGATCAAAAGTGACCATGTGAGAGTGGGTCTAAACCTAAATCGCATGCACTTGTCACTCTCATGATTACTGAAACTGTAAGGATTCCAGCGTACGTGAAAACAAACCAGCTTTTGTTCGCCAACAGCAGTGGCAAAAATGATTAACCAAACCTTGACATGGGCATAACCTTGTAATCAGGAAAGACCAGAAAAGTAGGCTTTATGAGTATTCCGTTTGGATTCGCCCCTGGTGGGGATGGGAACAACGAGTTGGCAGACATGCTCGAAAATATGGGTCGCATGCTTCGCAATGGTGGTGATCCATCAGGTGGCTCAGTTAATTGGACGAGTGCGCACACTGCTTCAGATCAAGAGCTAAAGAAATCTGGCGATCCACAGATCAATGAATCTGATACTGAGAAACTTCGTGCCGCAGCTGACTTAGCGGATTTGTGGCTAAACGATACAACCACTATTCCAAGTGCAGGTCACACCATAAACGGGGTAACGCGCACGCAGTGGCTGGCTTCTACTTTCGATTCTTGGAAAGTTGTGGTGCAACCAGTTGCAGATGCCATGGCAGGTGTTATGACCGGGCTATTGCCCTCAGGTAATGATGGCGGAACCATAAACATTCCAGATGAATTGCTTTCAAGTTTGCCTGATGAAGTTGCTGCTAACCTTCGTGAGACCTTGGCCTCACCTGACTTTGCTGCAATCACAGGGCCGCTGATGGCGATGGCCAAATCAATGGGCGCAACTATGTTTGGTACCCAATTTGGACAAGCCCTTGGACAAATGACTACTGAAGTTTTGAGTAATTCTGACGTTGGCATTCCACTTAATGCATCGGGTAAGCCGGGGTTAGTAATTTCAAATACCAATGCTTTCATTCAAGGTCTGTCCATCGATGAATCTGAAGCCAGGCTTTACATAACACTGCGCGAACTAGCGCATCAAAGATTGTTTACTGCTGCGCCCTGGATTCAGTCCCAGCTGATGGCTGCGATTTCGGACTTTGCCAGAGGTGTGAAAATCGATACCAGCGCAATCGAAGAAGCTATGACACAAATTGACCCAACAAATCCAGACAGCATAAACAGCATGATGACCTCGTCGTTGTTTGAACCAACCCAAACACCTGAGCAAGTTGCAGCCCTAACTCGCATAGAACTTCTCCTGGCACTCATTGAAGGTTGGGTCACTGTTGTAGTAACCCAGGCTGCCGGGACTCGACTGCAATCGGCTGTGGCTCTAGAGGAGGTCTTTCGGCGACGTCGGGCCGCTGGCGGGCCAGCTGAAAAAGTGTTTGGTGGGTTAATTGGACTGGAAATGCGGCCGCGTCGAATGCGGGAAGCCGCCGCGTTGTGGCAGCGACTAGCGGATACTCAAGGAGTTGCTGCCCGAGATCTACTCTGGACTCACCCCGACTTACTTCCACGAGATTCTGATATTGATGACATCGATGCTTTTCTTGCAACTGGCAGCGAGGATCTAATGGCCGAACTAAACAAAGCAATTGAATCTTCGAAAGAGGATCCCCAAAGCGATTCTTAAGTTAAGCGTTATTCGGGTCTCAAATATTGTTGGGCATGCGAATATCCATCTAGATAGGCTTTTGCTTTTTCGTGCTGCGGAAACTTGTTCATCAATTCATAAAATTCTGGACTGTGATTGGTTACTAGTAAATGAATCAATTCATGGACAATCACTGAGTCAATAACGTAACTCGGCATCCGCTGCATTCGATGCGAAAGTCGAATGGTTCCTTCATCTGGAGTGCAAGATCCCCAGCGAGCATTTTGATTGGTAACCCACCGAATCGTTACTGGCACTTTATGAGTTTCAAATAGATCCTGACCCAAATACGTCAGAGAAAGTGCCTGTGCCCTTTGCTCTAAAGATTTTTGCGAACTTGAACGTTCATCTCGATCATCAAGGCGATTCACCAATTCTGCAACGTAAGCATCAATGTCACGCTTAGCCATTCTGGTTGGCACGGTAACTACGGTTTTATCATTGTCTCGATACGCAGTTACGTTTCGCTTTGCTCGCTTACTGCGCTTTACTTCAACTTTCGTTAAATCAGTTCGCTGGTAAACAAACTCCACAGCATCGCTAGCAAGTGAACCTTGATCGGCGGCGGCAAAGTCGTCCTCTGAATCGAAGAGCGAAGGCTGATTTTGTTCGGTCACAAAACTTAAGGCTAGTCCAGTCACATGGGAAAAATGATGAAGCTCTCGAGCCGCGTGCTCAAACATTCGCCTTCCCCTTGCGAATGTCGGCTCGTTATCTCGAGAGCTTCAATTCGTGAAACTTACGCTTAATTAACCTCTTGGTGCAATGTGATTCAGTAAGTCTTGAAGTTTGCTGTGGACAAGGCTGGGGACTAACTGGGGATAGATGCCCATTTACCTGGGGATTACTGGTGAATAACTTGGGGATAGGTTGCTTGTGACTGTGTGAATATGTAGATTAATCAGGCATTATGTTGTCCACGGAGTGTGGAAAGAAAATAATTTTATCCCCATGGGACTTTTGTCTAAAATCCTGTTTCTTGGGCCACATAACAGGTGCTTTTTTGGTGCCATTAACACACTCGAAAGCACCACAATGTGTAACACAAAGTCTCTGCGTAACACAAAGTCTCTGTGGAACGTTGTCTTCTTACACAAGTTCAAATCTTCAAACTTTGTAAATGAAAATTTCTAATCCACAGCTAGCACCAGGCGTGCGACTGTATGAACGCGGTCCAACTCAATTTCAGATAGGCATTAATCCAAATTCCGCACTGGTCATTGAAAAGAAAGTTGGCGAAACTATTGGAAAACTTCTGCATGGGGCACATTCCATTTCGCAAATTTGTAATCGATTGGTTTTGGAGGGACACGACTTACAATCGAGTGAAAATTTCCTATTTCAACTGATTGAACTTGGTCTAGTTGAATCTGGTCCAGTAGCCGCAACTTACGATCAACAAAATCCAGTAACTGAAATCCAACGCTTAAATCTCTCACGCGAAACTTCAGGGAACTTGGATCTGATTAATCAAAGGATTAGTTGCGAAGTTTCGATTCGCGGGGCAGGCCGACTGGGAATGACGGTTTGTTTACTTCTAGCAAGCGCCGGATTTCCTAACATCACAGTGCATGACCCCACTTTGATTAGTGAATCCGACTTAACTCCCTGGGGCGCCTCTCGGATTGACATTGGAATTCGTCGTGACATTGTGGCTAAGAATTTAATTGAGCGCATGATCCGAGGAGCTTCAGCGCACAATAATTCCCTACGCTTTAGAGCAATTCGCAGGATCGAAATTTTAATGCCAGATCAACGTGCGGATTTCCCATGGATTTGCGCAACCAGCGCTGACCAACTCGTTGCAACGGATACCCCTCATCTATTTGCCACTACGAGTTCAGCAATGAGTTTCATCAGTTCAGTAATACTTCCTGGCCAAACTCCGTGTCTTCGTTGTTTGCACTTACATCGATGTGACCAAGATCCGGGGTGGCCAATGATAGATCTGCAGGTATCGCATAATCCAATTGTGGATAGCGCAAGTATCGTCTTGATTTTGAATACCGCGATGGAAGTGGTTCGGACTGCTTGCGCATGGGTTGATCAAGCCGAAACTAAAGGTTCACAAGTCCTTGAATTGAGTAACTGCCTGAATTCAGTTGAGACCTATCCCACGTTCTTTCATCCTTCCTGCGGATGCCGATGGGACAAAACTCCCTAACAATTGGGTGTGAGCGAAATATCTCAAAGTGGCCTAACCCGCAGTGCTCGAATTGCTGCGTTGCCACTTCGCCATGCTGGTCGGCGCGCTGTTGGTTTAGGAAAACGGCTCGGAGGTATGTCGGCACAAGATGCCACTGCGCAAGCACAGGCCAAAACTGCCGAGCAAATCTTTAGTGTCCTTGGTGAACTTAAAGGTGGCGCTATGAAGCTCGGGCAAGCGCTGAGTGTCTTTGAATCAGTGCTTCCTGATGATGTCGCCGGACCGTACCGCGAGTCACTTACAAAATTGCAAGATTCTGCTCCTCCAATGCCGATCGAGTCAGTTCATCAAGTGCTGCGCGAGTCACTGGGCGATAACTGGCGAGAGCGATTTACAACATTTGATGACGAGCCAGCAGCTGCAGCTTCAATCGGACAAGTCCACCGCGCTGTTTGGCATGATGGCCGCGATGTTGCAGTAAAGATTCAATACCCAGGAGCGTCTGGGGCATTGCTTGCTGACCTGCAGCAACTTTCACGATTTGGCAGATTATTTGCCGGCTTCTTTCCCGGAATTGACGTTCGAGCGATTTTGCGCGAGTTAACAGACTGTGTGGCCGAAGAACTTGATTACTTGCATGAATCTAAAGTTCAACGAAAATTTGCTGTTGGATTTGATGGGCACCCTGATTACTTCGTCCCGCACGTTTTAGCCGCAGCAGAAAATGTGATTGTTACCGAATGGGTCGAAGGTAAATCACTTGCTCGACTCATTGAATCTGGCACCCAGCAAGAACGTGATCACTTCGGAAAGATGTATCTGCGCTTCTTGCTTTCTGGGCCTAACCAAGTTGGGCTTTTGCATGCTGATCCGCATCCGGGAAACTTTAAGGTCATGCCCGATGGCAGACTCGCAATCCTTGATTTTGGGGCGACTGCAGAACTTCCTGATGGCTTGCCACCGGCAATGGGGACCTTGCTGAAAATCGCTCTAGTTGGGGACAGCGAGTCCGTGGTCGCAGGACTTCGCGAAGAAGGATTTATCCGGCCTGGAATTGAATTGAACCCACAGTCCCTGCTTGACTATCTTGGCCCTTTCACTGAACCGGCCCAAGTTCCAATTTTCAAACACAATCGCGAGTGGATTCGCGAGCAGTTTGAGCGCACTAGCGACCCACGAAATTCAGATTGGTCAATCGGCATGAAAATCAACTTGCCACCTAACTACGTAATGATCCATCGAGTTTGGTTAGGTAGCATCGGCGTCTTGTGCCAGTTGGAATCAGAGTTTTCGGTGCGCGATGAATTTGCGCAATGGGTTCCGGGCTTTGCTGAGGATGTAAAGAACTAAATCTTCAAGTCGCGTAGCAGTGTTGACTGTTCGCGATAACCCTTGCCATCGGTGTGGCGGGATTTTGCCCAAGAAATGTGCAAATGAGTTTTTGCCCGCGTCATAGCCACATATAAAAGCCTTCGTTCTTCATTGAACTCAGGTGCGGTAGCAGCGTGTGAAATTGGTAACAAACCTTCACTTACTCCTGCTACAAAAACGGCTTCCCATTCCAGGCCCTTAGCAGCATGAATTGATGCCAAAGTAACTGCATTAGCGCTCGGCGCAAACTCCATTTCACTTCGCAGATTTAAGGACTTAACAAAGTCTGGAAGCTGCGCTGTTGCATCTTTGCTTTGCAGTTCGTCAGCTAAATCAACAATGGTGTTCAAAGACTCCCAAGTTTCGCGGGCCGCACGCCCACTGTCGGGTGCCTGAGATCTCCAGCCAACTGATCCCAAGATGTCTCGAACTGTTTCTGCCATTGCTTTAGTTCCAGTTACGTGCAAATCTGCCCGCAAGTGCAAGAGCGCATTCTTAACTTCGGCACGTTCAAAAAATCGCTCCGCGCCACGCAGTGAAATTGGTATCCCTAAGGCACTTAACTCTGCTTCAAAAATTTCGGACTGACTATTGATTCGATAGAGAACCGCAACCTCTCTTGGCGCGATTCCCTTAGAAATCAGCTCCAGAATCTGCTTTCCAATTAACTTGGCTTCTTCTTCATCGTTTGCATAAGCAGTCAAGGAAACGGCTGGACCTTTTCCGCGCTGTGAAACTAAACGAACCGGACTAGTTGCATCCTTAGCTAATACTTGATTTGCGACCCCAACAATTGGTTCAGTGCTTCGGTATGAGTGGCTTAATTGAAAATCTTGCGTCCGCGTAAAATGGGATTTGAAATCAATTAGATATTTTGAAGTTGCTCCAGAGAATGAGTAAATGGTCTGAGCCGGGTCTCCCACAACACAAACATCATCACGCTCACCGAGCCAAAGGTTGAGTAATTCAAATTGAACCGGGCTAACGTCTTGAAATTCATCAACTGTGAAGTGGCGATATTGCTTACGAACTGCGTTTGCCATTTCTGGATAGTTTTCCATCATTGCGGTGGTCAGCAGCAGGACGTCTTCAAAATCCATTGCGTGTGCTTCGTCAAGTCGAGTTAGGTAGGCTTCAAAAACTTTAGATACTTTTTCAATTGTCAGATCTCCACTTAGATCTCGCCTGACTTCTGCGGCCTTCTCGCGATATGAATCTGGCGAAAGAATGTTTACTTTTGCCCATTCAATTTCAGCAGCTAGATCTCGAATTGAATCCTTGTCGTTTGCAACTCGACAAAGAGTTGCCGCATCAGCCACAAATCGAAACTTGCTTGGCATTAAGTCTGGAAGGCTGGAATTAAAAAATTGTGGATAAAAGAATCTGAGTTGCCGTAACGCAGCGCTGTGAAAAGTTCGGACCTGTACACCG
>CANLIF010000009.1 GCA_947491175.1 Actinomycetota bacterium | reverse complement strand
GATGCATCTTGAATTGTCACGATTGGAGCCCGATCGCCGATTACTGACCAAAGTGGTCCAGGCAAACTTGGCGCAGACGCAGTTCGAACGGCTTGCCGCAAAGTTCGCTGCCACGCACCGTACCAACGATCTGCACTCGTCACATCGATGACATGAGCTGCAACACCTTCGCTACATAATTCGTTAGCAGCTGCCAATACTTCTGGCATTACAGCGCCCGAGGCGACTAAGTGAACCATCGGCACCCGCTCGGCATCAACGGCCCCACGTAATTCTGGGAACTGTTCAAAAGCATCAAAGAGTCGGTAACCACCACTTAAGACTTGTCGGCGCAAAACTGCGTCTCCAATGCGCTTTCGAGCTGCTTCAAATGGCGCTTGATCTAACGGTCGAGTGGTTAGGCGGAAGTAGAACGCGCCGTCGTCATAAGGCGCCGCGGTTTTCAGCTCGGATGGGCCGGCAGCGACTCGAGTAATTGCATCTGCCAGCATCCAGCTAAGCGCTGTGCCATAAGTTGGCTCAATGAAAGTAACACCTGGTAATTCCATGCCAATCGAAGCAGTAATAGTCGACTGATGCGCGCCACCTTCTGGCGCCAAAGTAACACCACTTGGTGTGCCAGCGATGATAAATCTGGCTGCGGAATACGTTCCATAAATAAACGCATCTAAGCCACGGCAAACGAATGGATCGTAAACCGTTCCGATTGGAATTAAAGGCTGATCAGATAAGTCCCAAGATAGGCCGAGCTGTCCAAGCAAAAGGAAAAGATTCATTTCACTTATGCCAAGTTCAATGTGTTGCCCAGTAGGGCCCTCGGCCCACTTCAACATTGGATCTTCATTCCAGGCCCGACGCGCATCTGGCGAATAAATTCCATTGCGATTTATGAAACCTGCCAAGTTGGTAGAAGTCGCCACATCGGGAGCGGTAGTAACCAGGTATTTATTGATTTCTTCAATCCTGGATAAATCGACCAATACCCGACCGAAAGCTTCTTGGGTGCTTAACGGCTTAGTTCCAGTTGCAACTTCTGGCGCTGGAATGTTTAGTTCCACTCCTTTTGAAGTTGGCGGGCGATGAAGGTCATGTCGGCGCTGCGCTGCGAGCACACCGGCTGGACTCTGTGGGTCAAAATCTGACCATTCCGTTTGTGCAGTAAGCCCAAGTTCTTTGCGGAAGTTGTCGATTTGGTCACCAGTTAGCAGCGCCGAGTGATTTCTTGGGTTACCTGCCATTGGCAGACCCCAGCCCTTGATTGTGTATGCAAAAACTACGCTTGGCCGATCCGTCACGCTATCGCAAACTGCAAATGCATCCCGAAGGCTGTCTAAATTATGTCCACCAAGATCTGTGACTAATTCATAGAGTGCTTCATCTGTGAGTTCAGCAACAGACTTTCCAACTTCAGCAGGGGCGCCGTCTAAAAACCGAGTTCGTAATTCTTGCCCACTGAAACCAAACAGTGATTGATATTGCTCATTTGCCATGGCATCAATCCAGGCTTCGAGTTCCTTACCAAAGGGTTCGGCGAATTTTGCATGAAGCTTTTTGCCGTACTTAACTTCAATTACATGCCAGCCAGCTGCTTCAAATTGTGCCCGCCATTGCACGATTCGAATACCCGGAATGACTCGGTCAAGTGACTGTCGGTTAAAGTCAACAACCCACATGACATTTCCGAGCTCTGTTGTTGCTGGGTCAGCAACAGCCTCCCAGACGTTTCCTTCATCGAGTTCGGCATCGCCGATCAATGCGATGAAACGCGAATGTGGACGCTCACCAAAGTGTGAATCTACGTAACGTCGGGTAGCTGCGGCAAATAGTGGAGCGGCGGCGCCAAGTCCGACAGAACCTGTTGAAAAATCAGGTGCGTCTGGATCTTTAGTTCGTGATGGGTAAGACTGTAGTCCTCCAAATTCGCGAAGTCGCTTTAAATAACTTTGGTCTAGATTTCCGAGCAAGTATTGGATGGCATGAAAAACTGGCGAGGCATGAGGTTTAACACTCACGCGATCTGGGCCATCTAAATGATCGAAATAGAGCGCAGTCATGATCGAAGTAAGTGAAGCACTGGATGCCTGGTGGCCGCCAACCTTTACATCGTCTTTCAACTCACGCTCGCGGTTTGCGAAGTCAACCATTCGAACGGCTAGCCATAAAACTCGTCGCTGAATCTCGTCTAAAAGATCAGTATCAACGCGTTGCTTACTCATGCCGCTTCCTTTACCTGAACTGGTGTGGTGTCAAACATTTTGAGCGAAACCGCTGCCATAACTGAGCATATAGCCATGACCGTCCAGGCTGCCTGCCAACTGAAAGATTCCACAATCTGAGACATGATGATGGGCGAAAGTCCCCCAGCCGCAAAAATAAAGCTGTGGAGTACACCTTGCGTGAATCCAACTCGCTCCGATGGCACTGCCATCACAGCAGTTGTAAACAGCAGGCCATTCCAACCCATCGCGCAGATTCCAGCCAAAAACAACAGTGGAACCACAATTGCGTACTGCTCAAGAACTGCGCATAGTAAAAGCAAAGTTGCACCAAGAATGGCGATGATGATTTGGAACCTAACTCGCTTAGTTGGATGGCGATCGCTGATAACTCCGAGTTGAATTCGAAGCGGAATCACACAAGCCATCATGAGCGCATAAAGTTGTCCGGCCTGTGTTGGAGTCCAACCTCTGCTTCCACTCAAGTACAAGGTCAGCAACGCAACAATTCCCAATTGTGTTAGGCAAAAAAATGCGGCAGCAACCAATATCGGAGATAGTCGGCGCCAATTAACCGGTGGTAAATTTTCGGCTTTTAGTCTTGGTGGTTCAGGAACGCCTGTGGGCGCAAATATTACAAACAATCCTCCCAAAATGATCAGGCCAGCTAGCGCATAAAGTGCTGCACTTAGCCCATACGACACTGCGAGTCCAGTTAAGACAATGCCGCCGATTACCCCACCAACTGGGACGGCCGCTTGCCGCGTCGAAAGCGCGAACCCAATGTTGCCCAAGTGCACGAAGTTTCTTGCCAAGCCTTTTGTCATTGAAACAGTTGGCGAAGCCATCATGATGCCAGCGAAAATCAAGGCGAAGTGTGCGACTTCGGAAGCCTCATAGAAAGCTGCGATTGAAAAACAAATAGCCGTTCCAAATAGACCAATCAATGCAACTCGTCGATCATCCATTCGATCAGCTAAGTTACCCCAAAAGATAACGGCAAACGCTGTACCAAGACTTATAGTTCCCAGCAATAATCCAACGCCCGAAGTGGACAGGTCAAATGTGCTTGCCAGGATTGGACCCAGTGCTGGCAGGCCTTGCTGTGCAGTTGAGACAGCAAGCTGCGCAGCTACCGCAGCGGTCAAAATGCCAAGCGCATCTCGGCGCAATTTTTCCGGAGATGCTTGAGTCATAATTTATCTAGATGCCAAAGTGTGACGTGACATCACAATTCGCTGAACCTGATTTGTACCTTCATAAATTTGAGTGATCTTGGCATCACGCATCATTCGCTCAACTGGGTAATCACGGCTATAGCCATACCCACCCAACAACTGAACCGCGTCTGTTGTGATTTCCATTGCAACATCGGATGCAAAGCATTTACTTGCAGCGCCAAAGAAAGTTAAATCTGCGTCGCCACGTTCACTGCGGGCAGCGGCAGCGTAAGTTAACTGACGCGCTGCTTCAAGTTTCATTGACATGTCGGCAACCATGAACTGGATACCTTGGAATTCTGCAATAGCTTTACCGAATTGCTTACGCTCCTTGATGTAGCCGGCGGCAAAATCCAACGCACCTTGGGCAATGCCAACAGCCTGAGCCGCAATGGCAATTCGACTGTGATCAAGTGTTGTCATGGCAATTCCAAAACCAGCACCAACCTCGCCAATGCGCCGGGAGTCTGGAATCACGACATTGTCTAAGTAAACTTCGCGAGTTGGTGAGCCCTTAATTCCAAGCTTCTTTTCTGGAGCACCAAAGCTGACGCCTGGGTCATCTTTCTTTACAACAAATGCCGTGATTCCGCCGCGAGCACCCTTGTCCTTGTCGGTAACGGCAAGCACGGTATAGATATGACTTTCGCCAGCATTAGTGATCCACTTTTTGGAGCCATTCAAAGTCCAAGAATCACCAGTTGCAACTGCAGTAGTTTTCATGGCACCGGCGTCACTGCCAGCATCTGTTTCAGAAAGCGCGTAAGACCAAAGTGTTTTTCCTGAAGCTAAATCTGGCAGGAACTCTTGCTTCAAAGCTTCGCTGCCACTGAAAATCACAGGAAGCGATGCCAATTTGTTAACACCTGGAATCAAACTGCTCGAGGCACATGCCCTGGCAACTTCTTCAACCACGATTGCCGATGCCAAGGCATCACCTTCGGCGCCGCCGTAAGCCGCGGGAACATGGACAGCTCCAAGTTCGGCACCGACTAGTGCGTCATAGGCCTCTTGCGGGAAGCGAGCGTCTTCATCAACCTGCGCTGCAAACGGGGCAATTTTTGCATCTGCCAGGGCTCGGACTACAGATCTGAGTTCTTCGTGCTCGTCTGCCGTCTTATAAAGGTCGAAACTACTCACTGTGGCTCCTGATTAGTCAGATTGCATACAATTCTGCCACTTTTGCGCCTTAACTGCCATCGAAAGCCTTAATTTGGTCAAAACCCAACATGAATTCTGGAATAGATGTATACAAGAAGTGGGAATTTTGCCATTTGGAGGGCTCATGTCAGATTCATTCGAAAACGCCGGTTACGGACAAGGCGAGGTTGGCTGGGGAACTCGGCCTGCCATTATTGCAGTTGACTTTCAAATGTCATTTTGTGATCCAAAGTTTGCACTCGGTAGAAGTGAACACGCCCAACGCGCAATCAAAAACGCCGCTCGCCTTTTCCCAGCTGCCCGCGCGGCTGGAATTCCAATCATCCACACTGCAGTTGCTTGGTCCACAGATACCGAATTCGCGCGCTGGAAAGTGCCTGCACTTCGTGACATTCATCCAGGGTCCTACGAAGCCCAGATCCATCCCGACTTGTGGGACGACAGCGACGTTTACATTCTGAAGCGTTTCCCTTCCGCATTCTTTGGCACTGACATGAGCAGTATTTTGACTACAAACGCAATAGATTCAGTTCTGGTCACTGGCGTTACAACATCTGGTTGCGTTCGCGCAACCATAGTTGATTCTTTCTCGCATGGTTTCCGCACAATTGCCATTGACGATGCTTGTGGCGATCAAGATGCCGGCCCACACGATGCAAACATGCAAGATGTTGGTCGCCGTTACGCAGATGTGATTCAAACTGATGAGGCCATTTCAAAGATCAAGGCACTGGGTTAAACATTAAACAATGACTCAGCGTGTGGCCTGCTTCACTGGCAGATTCCAGCCCTTCCATCTCCAACACCTGGAGGTGCTATCAGCGCTAAGCCACAAATTTGACCGAATCATCATTGGGGTAACAAATCCGGATGTAGCAAACTTGCAAGAACATGACGCAAGTCAACACCGTCACACAGATGAAGCAAATCCATTCTCTTACGAATCAAGGGTCAAGATAATCAAAGATTCTCTGATGGGTCTGGCGCAGGCTGAGTTAATAGAATTTGAAATCATTCCATTTGATCTAACTGCTCCTGGTTCTTGGAAGGTTCCAGCCGAAACCGTATTTGCGGTTCGAATTTTTAGTCCTTGGGAAGCAAGTAAATTAGCGCTCTTTACCGATCAAGGATTTGAAACTCTCGAACTTCCAGTGCCAGCCAAAAAGTTATCTGCGTCTGACATCCGCAATTCCTTGACGGCTAATGACAACGAATGGAAATCTTTTGTGGTTACCAACGCAACTGACACGATTCAAACGCAGTGGAACAAAGCTATGACCATAAAGGTTGGCGTTTAAATTGAAACCAGCACCAATGTGGGATGACCGTACGCCCATGATCTTGATTACCTTCGATGGTCTGGGCGATCGTCCAAGCACTGAATTGAATAATCAAACGCCGCTGGAAGCCGCCCAGACGCCAAACCTTGATGAGCTAACGCGAATTGGGGTTTCCGGTATTCACCAGCCGTTTGGCCCAGGTCGAGCAACTTCTAGTGAAAGAAGTCATTGGGCGATGTTTGGTCAGACGCAAACCTTTCCGGGCCGCGCTTTACTTGAAGCAATCGGAATGGGTATAGACATTCCTGCCGCGCGACCACATTTTCATTTAGCGCTGCGTCCTGCAGTACTCGAAGGTGGAAAACTTCAGGCCGTTGGAAGAGTCAGTAAAGACGATGCAAGTGATTGCCTTGAACTATTTGACGCTCTGCGAGTCATGCCGCACCGACTTAACCCAGTACTCCATCCGCTTCGAAATGGTGAATGCATCCTTGAATCGGAAGTCATCACATCTCACGAAATCAGTGACAGCGATCCACTTTTTGGTCACCTACATCCAGTGTTGCAACCTTTGGCACTGGAATCAGCACTTGACCAACAATCTGCGCAGGAATCGGCTGAACTAGTTACTAGTTGGATAAATTCAGCCGTTGAGTTGTTGATTGCTCACCCAATTAACGAAGCTCGACGAGCTGCTGGAAAACTCGAACTAATTGCGCCAGTAACAAAATGGGCCAGCAAAAAAACTACGTTCAAGACTTTTGAAGAATCCACGGGGCTTACTGGTGCTGCGGTTACCAGCTCGGCACTTTATCGAGGTCTTGCTGAGGTTTTAGGGATGACTCAAATTCACATTCCGAGTGATCTTGAAAATGTTCAGGCTGATTTTGAGGCTCGAATTACGGCCGGACTTGAACTGAGTAAAACGCATTCCTTTGTTCACATTCACACTAAAGCCACTGATGAAGCTGGTCACACTAAGCAACCAAAACTTAAGCGCGATGTAATTGAGAGCCTGGATCGCGCTTGTCACAATCTGGCAAAACTTGCCGAGACAACAACCATTGTCATTACCGGTGATCACGCAACTCCATCAACCGGCGGAATAATGCACTCTGCTCATCCAACGTCATTAATCTTGGTCGGTCCTCATGTTTTTCCTGATGAAGTTATTCAATGTGACGAACCTTCGCATAAAAATGGTGAGCTCGGCAAAGTGCTGGCAAGTGACATTTTGCCCCTTATGTCGCATTACTCACATCGAGCTAGTTTCAAGGGGCATGCAACGGGATCTTCCGAAACAATAGCCTTACCAGATAATCCAGTCAGCCTAGATTTCTCGGAAACAAAAAATATAAATCAGTTAAGCAAAGTAAATGGAACAGGAATCAAATGACCGCCAATACAACGTCCCCACTTGACGTAGAACTTCACATCCCAGCTCATCTTGATGGGGTAATCGCTGAGGTAACAGATCTTTACGACAACGAAGTAGCACCTCGCGAACAAGCACTTCACCATCTGTTGAGCGACCAATCAAAGTTCCTTGATGAAACTGGTCGCTTGCACCAGGACGTCATTGCTGCTCGCCGCGAAATCATGGCTGCTGCTGGCGCAAAAAATATTTATAGCGCACATTTACCTGAATCCTTAGGTGGCCGCGGACTTGGCCGCGAAGACATGATTTACGTTGAGGAAAAGGTCTATGGGTACGGTGTGGGCTTAAATCCTGCCTTACTTTCCTGGTCCGAAGGCGCAACTCCCCGTTTGTTGCATGCACATGCACACCAAAAAGAGCAGTTCACGGATCCATTAGTTAAAGGTCTAAAGACCAGCCTGCATGGCGTAACTGAAACCGGTGCGGGTTCAAATCTTTATGACATGAAAACCAATGCAGTTCGCAAGGGATCAGATTGGGTGCTTAATGGCACCAAGGCCTACATCACAAATTACTTTGATGCCGATGTCGCCCAAGTTTTGGCAATCACAAATCCTGGTGGCGGTCGTAAGTCCTTTACCTACTTCATGTTTGACACCAAAGAATATGCTTCCAAGGGCTACAAAATTGGCAAGCTTTACCAAACCATGTTTGGTGATGGCTACACCGGCGAAATTCACTTCGAAGACATGGTGCTGCCAGAGAGCACAGTACTCGGTGAAGTTAATGGTGGTTTCGATATTGCTGTCATGTCGTTTAACTACACCCGAATGCGCCGGGCTGGCATGTGTTCAGGTTGGAATAAGTACCTGATTGAAAAGACACTTGAACGCGTAAAGACTCGAATTGTCGGTGGCGAACCTCTGGGTGCAAAGCAAGGTATTCAGTGGATGATCGCTGACATGTACCTGGACTGGCAACAAACTCGTTCACTTTCACTAGATGTGGCGCGAGCCATCGACACCCCTGGCCCATGGTGGAATCTGCCTCGTCCAAGTGATGAAGTGCGTCGGATTTGTGCGCTAAAGCTCAGTAATGATGAGTCTTTCTACCGCGTTGCTGATCGCGCACTTCAGATTCACGGTGGCTCTGGTGTTCTCCGAGATACTGATATCAACAAGCTATTTCAAATCGCTCGTAACTTGCGGATTCCAGGCGGTACTGACGAAGTACAGCGCACTACTATCGCCGAAACTCTCGGCTTACGTTTCAACTAGGAGTAACTATGTCGAACCAGGAATCTTTGTCACTTGAAATAGGTGCCTGGGCACAAGCAGTTTCGATAACTGATGTGCCTCAGTCCGTACAAGATCAAGCGTTACTTAACATTCTTGATGCAGTAGGTATTGCATTTGCATCGACACATTATGAATTTGCTACTCGTAGTATCGCGGCAACTGTTGCTTTGGGCTCAGGCCCACGCGGCGCAATTGCTTGTTCGGAGCGATTCGCAGTCAGAGACCAAGCGATGCTAAATGGCATTTTGATTCATGGCCTGGATTTTGATGACACTCACGTACCTGGCGTAATTCACGCAACAGCAAGTGCACTGCCGACTGCTATTGCCATTGCAGATGACCGGGAACTTAGTGGCAATGACTTGGTCCTAGGTTTTCTGATTGCATTAGAAATTGGCGCTCGAGTTGGCACTGCTGCTAATGGCGGTTTCCATGCCCAAGGTTTCCATCCAACTGGTCTTGCTGGCGCCTTTGGCGCTGCCGCTGCCGCTGCAAAAATGATTGGACTTGATGCACATGGCATTGCTAGCGCGCAAGGAATTGTTGGATCTTTAGCATCTGGCTCGATGGAGTTCCTAGAAACTGGTGCTTGGACTAAGCGCTTGCATCCAGGCTGGGCTGCGGTAACTGGTATCACGGCAGCTGAACTGGCCAAAGCAAAATTCGAAGCACCACTTGCGATTTATGAAGGTCGCTTTGGACTTTACGCATCTCACACCCCGGCTGGGCATGATCTGAAGATGGCTGCTGTTACCGCAGACCTTGGAACTGCTTGGGAATTACTGCGAGTTGCAATCAAGCCTTACGCAGCCTGCCACTTCACGCATGCATGCATTGACATTGCAATTGAACTTGTGACGGATAATAATCTAACAGCCGCAGATATTGAATCCGTCGTTACCATCGTTCCGTCCCAAGTTGTTCCTGTAGTTTGCGAACCAGCCCAGGCAAAACTCACACCTCGCAGTGATTACGATGCAAAATTCTCGCTGCCATTCATTGTGGCAACCGCGATTACAAAGCGTCGCTTTACCTTGGCAGACCTATCTGATGATTGCCTAGTTGACCCTGAGTTATTGGAGTTGGCAGCAAAGGTTTCGTACCAAAATGATCCAAATCCAACTTTCCCTAAGTACTTCCATGGTGAAGTCATTATTCAAACTAAGGATGGTCGAACCCTTCGTAAGCGCGAGGACGTAAACCGTGGCGCTGATGAGCGGCCACTGGCTGCAAGTGAAGTTGAAGCCAAGTTCCGCGACAATCTGGCATTAGTTGCCGGAACTGATGTGGCGGATCGAGTACTTAATGCAGTTATGTCTCTACCAACAACTAAGAATTCTCGTGATTTCGTTGAGGCCTTAAGAGCTAAATGACACTTGATGTAACTGCAGTAAGTCTTCGGGATCTAACTTCATGTGGTGGATGTGCTGCCAAAGCGGATGCATCTCTATTGAAGTTACTTCGTTCCGTAGCGTATGACCAACAAGGTAGCGATACTTTAATTGGTCTCGCTGAACCTGATGATGCTGCTGTTACTGCAATTAATGAAACCACTTCATTAATCACCACCATTGACTTCTTTCCACCTGTAGTCAGTGACCCGTTTGAATACGGATACGTGAGTGCCTTGAATTCCTTGTCTGACATTTACGCCATGGGTGGCTTGGCAAAGACTGCATTGTTAGTTTGTGGGTTTCCTAAAGAGATCCAAGATTGCGAAATTGCAGCTTGCGTATCTGGGGCAGCGCTTGCTTGTAAAGAAGCGGGGGTTGAAATTCTCGGCGGCCACACAGTTCGAATTGCCGAACCAATTTTTGGGCTAGCAGCAACCGGTTACGTTAACCCGAATGAAATCTGGCGCAAAACTGGAATGGCAGAAGGTGACTTGCTGATGCTGTCTAAGCCACTAGGAGTCGGGGTGCTGCTTTCCACTCGCCAGCCAAGTGATGAAGCAGTCGCACTCGAGCAAATGAAAATTTCAAACTTAGCTGCTCGCAATTCCTTAGCTGAATTAGGCACCGCAGTCCACGCAGTAACCGACGTAACTGGCTTTGGATTAATTGGACATCTGAGTGAAATGCTTGGGATTTTTACCTTAGATGCGCAGGTTCAACTTCCTTCCCAGGCAGTACTCCCTCAAGCTCAAGTTCTGTTTGACACTGGCAAACGAACTTCGGCAGATACTCGCAACCGTGAAGCAACGGATCGGGAAGTCTTGGGATTAACCGAAAGCAATCTTCAGGCAGCACTTTTTGATCCGCAAACCAACGGTGGCCTACTAGCGAGTATTGACCCAGCACTTGAGCTTCAACTGGTGGAACAAGGATTTATCACAGTCGGTAAAGTTGTAACTGGCTCGGGGAAGATTGAAGTTTTAAGTATCAATAACTAGTAAAAGGATAAATAATGCCACGTCCCCTTGAAGGAATCACAGTTCTCTCCCTTGAGCAATTTGGAGCGGGACCGTTTGGCACTGTCCATTTGGCCGATCTAGGTGCGCGCATTATCAAGATTGAAGATCCAAATTCCGGTGGCGATGTCGGAAGATATGTTCCGCCATACGCACACGAAGAAGATTCCCTCTTTTTTGAGGCGTTCAATCGAAATAAGGAATCAATTTCATTAGATCTTTCAACTCAAGCGGGCCGAGCCACTTTTGAAGATTTGGTTAAGCAAAGTGATGCGGTTTACTCAAATCTGCGCGGTGACGTTCCGGCAAAATTGAAAATCACATACGAAGACTTAAAGCATTTGAATCCAGCAATTGTCTGTTGCTCGCTAAGCGGCTTTGGCATGAGTGGTCCGCGTGCAAAAGAACCGGGCTATGACTACATGTTGCAAGGCTTAGCTGGCTGGATGTCGCTTACTGGTGAACCTGATGGTCCGCCAACAAAGAGCGGGCTTTCCTTGGTCGATTTCTCGGGTGGATTCGTTGCGGCCTTGGCTCTGGTTAGTGGAATTCATGCTGCCAGACGTGATGGCATTGGCATGGACTGCGACGTATCGCTTTATGACACCGCGCTATCAATGACAAGTTACATCGGAGCGTGGCACTTATCAGGTGGCCACGAGCCAATTCGTCACTCCCAATCCGCTCATCCTTCCTTAGTCCCATTCCAAGTTTTTCAGACTAAGGATTACTGGATCGTTATTGGTTGCGCAAAAGAAAAGTTCTACGAGCGTCTTTGTGAAGTTATTAAGCGCCCAGACCTGGCTACCAATCCCGATTTTGCTAACTTCTCAGTCCGCTATGAAAATCGAGACGCTTTAGTCTCTCAACTGATAGAAATTTTCAAGACTCGAACAACTGCAGAGTGGCTTTCAGAATTAATTCCAGCTGGCGTCCCAAGTTCTCCTGTGAACACAATTGAACAGGCATTCAAAGAAGAGCACACGATTGCACGCGAGATGATTGCGCATAGCGAGCATGAATACTTTGGCAAACTACGCACCCCAGCCTCGCCAGTTAACGTAGGGCCAAAGCGTCAGACTTACCAGCGAGCACCAAAGCGTGGCGAGCACACAATCTCTGTGCTTAAAGAACTCTTGGATTTGAGTGACGAACAAATTCAGGCCCTGCAGGAAACCGGAGCATTTGGGGAAACTAAATGACAGTCTGGGATGGCGCCGCTTACGACGCCTTGCCACTTCCCCACGAACAATGGGGCATCCGAACAATAGCTGCGCTGAACCTGCAGCCGAATGAAACACTTCTTGATGCAGGCTGTGGGACCGGCCGAGATGCACAGTTAGCACTCGAGCAACTGACTTATGGCGCCCTAATTTGTGTGGATCAAAGTAGCACCATGCTGGACCAATGCCAAAGTCGATTTGGGCAAGATGCCCGAGTACGAATTCTGGAAGGTGACTTAGATAAAGCACTTTCGGTCGAAGCTGCGAGCGTTGATGCAATCATGTCGGTGGCTGCGTTGCACTGGCTAGCTGATCACAACAATGTGTGGCGCCATTTCTATGCTGCCTTAAAACCTGGCGGCCGACTCGCAACCGATTGCGGTGGCTTTGGAAATCTTGGAAAGACATTAGCTTTAGTCCCACAAATTGATCCAAACATTAAGTTTCCCGACTGGTACTACGCAAATGTCAGCAACACTGAACAGTTACTAAAGGATGCTGGGTTTGTGGACATTCAAGTGAGCCTTCGGCCCCATCCGACACCGCTTCCGGATAAAGAAACGCTGGCGACTTACTTGCGGACCTTAGTTTTCCGCGAATGGAATACCGATCAGATTGCCAAGATGTCAGATTTACTCACGGATAACACGCTTGACTATGTCCGTCTCGAAGTACGAGCCAATAAGGCTTAAGTGACTTAAGTGATCGATAGTGCCTTAAAGATTGGTGTGTTGTCACGGCGGGCGCCAATCGGGCAGTCCGCAGACTTTGGCGCAACGGTTGAACATGTTGGTGGCTTGACCAGAGTCTTACCCGCCCTGGCTGAATTCGCTGAAATTGCTTGGACAACTCTGGCCATGCAGAGTCAAATTGGTTTGCCAAAGAAATATTCATTCCCAAAACTTTCTCGTAATTCTTATCAGCACGACATAAACATCTACTTGACTGAAGTTGATCGCAATAGTTTGAATCAAAGTGACTGGTTTTGCACGCACTACATTTGGCCACTGTTGCATGACTTGCCCATGCCCGAACTTGATGGCGTCAAACTAACCCGGCACCTTGAATCGATCAAAGGCATATGCCAGGCCATGGCAATCACCAGCGCTGACGTTAGCAACGATGGCTACCTAGTAAATGACTTTCAGCTTTCCCAAGTGCCAAGTGCGCTTCGAGAGATCGAACCACAAAAACCAATTACTTTTTTTCTGCACACGCCATGGCCAAAAGCTAAAGTAAGCAGCAGTTTCGCGACCGAGATCCTGCAATTCTTAGCAACTGGAATGCTGGACGCAGATGTCATTGAATTCCAGACTCAAAAAGATTTGCAAGCATTTGAAAAATTCGTCATGAAACATCTGCCCAAGCAATTTATTGGAACAGTTCTCGAAGTGAATCCAGTGTCTGTCAATGTTCAAGATTTGCAAGATCAGTCCTGGAATCAGGTCAGCCCAACAGATCTTTGCGAGGCTGACATTAGTTACGTGCACATAGCCCGCAGTGATCCAATAAAGAATACGTTGGCGACCATAAGCTCCTTTACTGAATTCGTGAACTCAAAAGAATCACAGGCTCGGAATTTCTTGGATCTATTCATAGTGCCTTCGCGACAGCAATGGCCACAGTACCAAGAGTTACTTGCCAAAATTGTTAAATGTGTCGAGGTTTGCAACGCACAACTTAGTTCACTTGATTACACCCCAATTCGACTGCATATTGGCAATGACTATGACCTTGCAAGTCAGGCACTGACTCGCTACGACTACTTGATTGTGTGCTCGGTAGCCGATGGATTAAATCTGGTAGTCAAAGAAGGTGCGGTTTTAAACACCAGAAATGGCGTGATCATAAGCACTGCAACTGTCGGCGCTATGGCCGAACTTGGAAACTTATGTGTATTAGCTGATGATGCTGACAAGGCAAGCATTGTTAGGGCTTTGGTAGCAGTCACAAAGTTGGATTTAGAGACCCGTGAAGCAATGTCAGCAGAACTCAAAAACCAGATCAAGGAATTTGACGCTAGTCACTGGGCACAATCAGTTATTACGAGTTTTAAAATACTGCAAGAGGTTTAAACCTTAAGACTGGTTGGCCTGCAAACTCACATCAGTGATTCGAACTCCGTTTACGTCCACTAAGTTTTGATCAAGATTCAATAGGGCAAACTTTAAGCGATCAATGTCTGACAAATTTCCTTTATTGCGAGTGCGCACGTCTAACTCGATCGTGACAAGCAAGTCTTGAGCCTGACCAACAGTTACGCCAGCTGCCTTTGCCATCTTGTCTGCAACAACCGAAGTAATTTCGCCGCGGGCAACCATGGCTGCAAGCGAAGCAGCAAGCTCGGTCTTCCACTTGTCGGCATCCTTTGGACCTAAGTAAACCGGTTCGTTGTTTCCGACATAGTGCGGACGCCAAACAAAGAAGGAACTTAGTTCACCAGTTGGGACCAGCGTGAATTCACGTTCGACCTTGACCCGGCGTGGGCCTGGGTAAGGCTTTGGAGTGTTCTGCACACCGATTGTGTGAGGGAACCAACGGAACTCGCGCTTCACGAATCCGACAGAATGCGGAGACCAAACAAAAGTAGACGGTTGCTTCTCGTACTGAACCTTAGGCGGCGCTGGAGTTGGCCATTCAACTTCAGTCTTGTAGCCAATCTTGTGCGGCGACCAGGTGTAATTACGAGTTACATGTAGGTATGGGCCTTTGAGTCCATTCATGTGAGGACGCCAGACGAAGCCGCGCTTGATGCCACCACCCTTGCGAGTTCCTAAGTAACTTAATTCAACAATTTTTTCTGGAGTTAACTCGCGTCCAGTTAATTCGGCAACGACTTTACCGTCAGCGAAAATAAGTACTCGGTTACAGATATTGGCCAGGTCTTCGTGTTCAGCTGAAGCGACAATTACGCCAGACCCACCACGGGCAGCATCCGCAATTTTTCCAAAGATCGCAGCCTTGCTACCGACGTCGACACCTTGCGTTGGTTCATGCAATAGAAGTATGTCTGGCTTGATCTGGATCCACTTTGCAAGCAGTGCCTTTTGCTGGTTTCCACCCGAAAGCTTGCGAAGTTCAATTCCTGGCACTGGTGGGTTTACATCAAAGCGACGTAGTAACTCTCCAACGTCTTTCTTTAACTTGTTGCGACGAAGGCGCCCGGCTGTGAAGTAGTTACTGAGCACTGGCATACCAACGTTGTCAGTAAGAGTTGCTAGTAATACGCCACTGGCTCCAGTTCGATCGCCTGGTAGCAAGGCAACGCCTGCACTTACTGCCTTACGGGGATTCAAATCTTCTTTTTCAAACTTCTTGTTCTTTATGGTTATCGTGCCATCGGTATGTTCCAGCGCACCAAACAGTGCGTAAGGAACTTGGTCATGACCTGCGCCCATCAGACCGGTCATTCCAAGGACTTCACCACGTCGAAGTGTGATGTTCAGTTTTGGAATACTTCCCGCTGCCATGTTCTTGGTTTGCAGCACAATTTCCTTTGACGGAGTTGGCACATGGTCTGGATAAAACGCATTCAATGACTGACCCAAGATCATTGCAACCAGGTCAGATTCTTTGGTTTCCTTTGTGTTAACGGTGGCAACCTTGCGACCATCTCGCAAAACCGAAATTCGGTCAGTTAAATTCAAAATTTCATCAGTGCGGTGACTAATAAAAACGACGCCAGTTCCCTGTCGCGTGACTTTCTTTACGGCATCAAAGAGTTTGTCTACGGATTCACTTGGCAAATACGCAGTTGGTTCATCAAGTACGAGTACGTGGCCTTCTGGATTGGTAGCGATTTCTCGAATTGCACGCGCAATTGCAACGATTGCTCGGTCAACTGGAGGTAGCGCACCAACGGGGGTTAGTGGATCCCACTTCAAACCGAACTGGGAAAGCTGATACGCCACCGCACTTTTTTCGTCTGCCCACGGAATTTTGGAAAGGCCAGCACGACGCCAAGTACCTAGTCGTAAATTTTCTAAAATGCTAAAGGCTGGAACTAAACCTAAATCTTGGTGAACGAAGACCATGCCAAGTTGCGCAGCATCACTGCCACGCAACGGCAGGTCAATATTTTCACCGCGAAGTTTTAATTTGGTGCCACGATCCGGGTCGTGGAACCCACTGAGAACTTTGATAAGCGTTGATTTGCCGGAACCGTTTCGGCCTACCAGGCCATGAATTTCACCGGGGCGGACATCAAAATCAACATTTGATAGCGCTTTAGTAGGCCCAAAAGTCTTGGATAGATTCGTGAACTCAAGTACTGGGCCTACGCCACTGTCTTCAGTCACTTTTATCTCCTTGGAACTTATTGCTATGAACTATTTCTAAAAAATCTTTACTTGCCGTCTTAAAGAAGAGTGTGACTGGTTGAAGCCATTTCTGACTTCAACCAGTCACAACTAATTACTAGCTAGCGGTCCAGTACTTTGCGAATTCAGCTGCAAAGTCGATTCCGTACCAGTTCACGGAATTTTCTACTGTGGCATCGATTGAACCAATGTTGGATTCATCGAATACCTTGCAGGTGATTCCGTAGTTATCTGGAACTGCATTACCAGTTAGCAGACGTAGGCCTGCGTCAACTGTTGCGTATGAGAACCAGTCATTTGGACAACCAACATCCATCTTGAGTGATGATGTACCAAGCCCAGCAGCAACATCAGGTGTCATGTTAAATGACGACTGAATTGCGGCTGAACTAGCAGCGGATGCGCCAGCGCCAGTTGCAAAACTCATAGCGTCATAAATTGGCATCAAATGAGTAATGCTTGGATCTGCTGTAACAGCATTCTTTGCAACACCCTCAAGTGTTCCATCGAACCAAGTTGCAAGCGGTGCATCCTGGTAATCAACCTTGGCATCTGCACAATTTTCAGCAACACGTGCCTTGATTACGTCGATCATGACTGGGCTGGAGGCTTGGCCTTCAGAACCCCAAACAACAGCGTTACCAGCGCCAGCACCGGTTACACAGAACCAGTCAGCCATCAGGCTGGCAGCGATTGTGTAATCGAATGATGGATCAGCAGCAATACCTTCAGCTACTGGTACACCAGGTGCAGCAGTTTGATTGGTTGTCATTACAGGAATGTCACCCAAGTCAGCTAGTGGAATAAGTGCAGCTGGAACTGCGTTTGTGATGATTAGGTCAACCTTGTCAGTTACTGCTTGTGCGAAGAACTTAGGTAGCGGATCGATAATGCCACCAGCATCACTCTTCTGAGTAATAGTTACACCCTGACCTTCAAGGCCAGCTGCAATTGTGTCGGTCCACTGCTTCAATACTGGAATCTGGTCGTTGATCGAAATCATCGCAACCTTCTTGCCAGATGCAGCCGAAACATCAAACGCATCGCCTGGGTAAGCAAATGTTAGGGATGCAGCAAGTGCGGCATCATATGCTGCCTGTGCTGTTGCCAAACCATCTACTTCAGCAGGTGCGGTTGCACTTTCGGTTGGTGCTACTTCTTCTTCAGACGAGCTCGAGCAACCGCTCAAAACTAGTCCAGCAGCAAGTGCGGCGGCTACAAAGCCGAAACGCATTTTCTTTTGTGCTTGCATTAGACGTACCTTTCCCGTTGTTTTGATTCAGTCACTCGACCGCGACCGAAGGTTGGATGCCACCGTGGCTACGAGCACGCCAATAACAAGCGCGAGTCCGTAGAACACATCTGTAATCCAAACCTCGAAACCCTTGAGCTGTAGGCCCGTGATTCCAGTTTCGAGGAAATATACAGCTACAACCGTGCCCCAGACGTTAAAACGTCCAGGTCTAATTGCAGTTGAACCTAAAAATGCTGCTGCGAATGCAGGCAACACATATGACTTACCGATGCTGGATTGCGCCGCACCGCCAGTAGTAAGAACCATGGCGCCAGCAAGGGCAGCCAAGGTAGAACAAAGAATCAATGAATAGTAGCGATATGCGTTGGTGCGAATACCGGCCAAGCGAGCAACTTCGCGACCTTGACCAACGAAATAAAGTTGACGCCCAACTGGGGTGTGTTCCAATACATACCAAGCAATGAAAGCCAGAATTAGCATGAACCAGAACGCGGCATAGAATCCGAAGATTCTGGTTTTAACAAGAGCTACGAAGGAAAAAGTTTGCACGCTGAGCGTCGTATTTCCCGCGATGCCACTGACAAAGCCACCAAGGGCAGTTCCGGTACCAAGTGTGACAACTAATGATGGGATTTTTCCCTTCACACTCAGCAGGCCGTTTATAAATCCAAACAAGGCTGCAAAAACTAACGCAATTAAAATCGCAACCGGAAGCGATACCCCGTGCTTGGTAGCTAGCCAGGCCGGAATTGCTGCGCCTAGTGATACCGCGCCACCAATTGAAAGATCGAATTCACCGGCAGACAGCGCAAAAACTAAACCAAGAGTCAGCAACACCGTTGCAGCTTTTTGATTTGCAATAGAGGTTACGTTTTGCCAAGTTGG
>CANLIF010000008.1 GCA_947491175.1 Actinomycetota bacterium | reverse complement strand
CGGCGCTTACTTAACGGCGCTTACTTAACGGCGCTTACTTAACGGCGCTTACTTAACGGCGCTTACTTAACGGCGCTTACTTAACAGTTGGTGCATCTGGGGCGCTTACGTTGATTACCGTATAGCCCTTTTCTATTAAGGCTTGGGCAACTTCTACTTTGTCGGCTGCCCGCTCACCTGAACCCAGAGTTACCACAGCGCCATTACCCAGCGTTGCCACGACGCTGTCCTGGGTTGGGGCACTCAAGCCCGTGATAGCCCACTGGGCTGGGATTGCCGCCAATGCCTGGATCGCATTAGTCATGGCTGGACTGTCAGGTTGCGCCGAAATGATCAAAAGTCCAGCCGGCGGCGCCGGAACTGTTCCGGCATTTAATCCTTCAGAGTCAATCAAGTTGTAGCCACTGACCGTTGCCGCCACTGCTATTGGGGTTCGTTCGGTGATCGTAATCAATATTGCATGGGGCCAGCCGCGCTCAACAGTAACAATTTTGATTTCCGGCAATGCCTCGAGTTGTTCCGAGATGATTCCAGGATTAATTGACATTAAAGAGTTTCCAATTGGAACTGCGGCAGTCGCAGAAATTTGCTCAACTGACAACCTTGAGTTACCAGTAATGACGACTTCTTGGGCAATAAACCACTTTGATTGATACAAGCTCCACCAGAGAGCCACGAAAACAATTACTAATAACCAAACCAGCCATGGCACTTTTGAATGTTGCTTCTTTTTTGGAGGTGCCGAACGAACTGTCTGTGACATTACTTTGATTCCAAAAGCGTGAGAATCTCTGGGCACATCATGCCGATGTCACCCGCACCTAGTGTTAGCACAATGTCGCCAGGCTCGGCATGTGCCACAAGATGGCCAGGAACTTTTGACCAAGATGGTTCGAACACAACTTGCTCAGGTGGCAATGGAACGTTGTTTGCCATGGTGCTTCCTGATGCGCCAGGAATCGGTTCCTCGCCTGGCGCGAATACCTCAAGGACTACGACGAAATCTGCTAGGCCCAGTGCTTGTCCAAACTCTTTTGAAAATAGTGCAGTGCGGTAATAGTGATGTGCTTGGAAGGCAGCAAGTACTCGACCTTTACCAACAACGGTTCGAGCTGCACGTAATACGGCATCAATTTCAGTTGGATGATGTGCGTAGTCATCAAAAACTCGAACTCCGGAAACTTCACCACGGAATTCAAATCGGCGATGCGTGCCAGTAAAACTCTGCAATCCATTAACACACTGTTGTGAAGTGCAGCCTTGAGTTAAGGCTGCAACAAAAGCGGCTGTTGCATTTAAAGCATTATGAACTCCTGGCACCAATAGTTTGATTGGCCCATGTGTTTGCCCGTTATAAGTAATAGTGAACTTTGACCCAATGGATCCTGACGGAAGTAAATTTAGAACTGCATCATTTTCTTTACCTTGCCCGTAGGTAATCACCTTTGCGCCAAGTTCCCGAGAACGCTTGGTGACAACTTTGGCACCGGCATCATCGCCACACACAACTGCGCATCCGTTGCGATCACCAGTACCAACTATGAAGTCAACGAAAGCCTGTTCGATTGCCTCATAACTTCCCCAATAGTTGAGGTGGTCTGCTTCTACATTGGTGACGATTCCAAGGGTTGTTGGTAGGACTAAGAATGTACCGTCACTTTCATCTGCTTCAACGACAAAGAGCTCGCCAGATCCTTGGTGAGCATTACTGCCCGATTCGTTCATTTCTGAACCGATTACAAACGAGGGATCTTTTCCAGCATTTTGCAAAATGACAGTAACCATAGATGTAGTTGTGGTCTTTCCATGAGTTCCCGCTACGGAAATCGCGGTCGAATTCTGGAGCAATTCAGCAAGCGCGATCGCTCGACTGACAACCGGAATCCCAAGTTCATTCGCCTTCAAAACCTCTGGGTTATCTTTACCTATTGCTGTGGAAATAACTAAACACGATGGCTGGCTGCCCGAAATAATCAAATTGTCTGCATCATGTCCGACAAACGCTTTTCCACCCAGGGGCTTTAAGGCCTGCAAGCGCCGGGAATCTTTGGCATCGCTGCCAGATACTTCAATACCTCTAGCTAGCAGCACTCGAGCTATGCCGCTCATGCCAGCGCCACCAATACCAACAATATGAACACGACCCACCAAGTAACTCAAGGTCTGACCTTTCCTGCGACAGACAAAACTAGCTCAGCAAGGTCAGTGGCGGAATCTTTGTATCCAAATGACGAAGTGACTTTGGACATTTCGCTTAACTTTGCTGGATCAGAAACTATTGGTAAAATTTGGTCACGAACAAAATCAGCATTAAATTCCAAATCTGGAATCATTAGGGCTCCGCCAGCCTTGACTACCGGAGTTGCATTAAGACTCTGCTCACCATTTCCAATTGGTAGTGGCACGAAACACGCTGGCAATCCAACTGCAGTTAACTCTGCGACCGTCATTGCACCAGCCCTGCCAATAACAAAATCTGCAGCTGCATAGGCCAAATCCATTCGATCAATATAATTTAATGGTCGATAGAGTTCTGATTCGGCTTGCGGGAATTCATTCTTTAATCCCACAGAATGCAAAATGACAATGTCGCCAAAGATATTTGCTTGCAGGCAATCATCAATGACTGAATTAAGTTTGACTGAACCTTGCGATCCACCGAAAACCAAAATACAGATTGCCTCATTCTTGATCCCAAATCGCTCCCTGGCTTGACTGCGAAGCGCCTTACGATCAAGGGTCTCAATTGCTTTGCGTAATGGAATTCCAATTAATTGAGCACGCGGCAAACTGTCTGGAACTGTTTCCGCAACCGCATCAGCGAATCTGGCACCAACTCGATTGGCTAGCCCAGCCCTAGCATTGGCTTCGTGCACCACGATTGGCACTTCACCACGAGCAGCAAGATAAGCCGGAATTGAGACATAGCCGCCAAATCCAACAACCACATCCGCATGCAATTCCGCAAGCAAATCTCGGGTTTGTTTAATGGCTGAACGTAATCGAGTAGGCAGCGTCACCAGTTCACCACTGAATTTTCGAGGTAGTGGCACCGCAGGAATCAGTTCAAGTTTGTACCCACGCGCAGGAACTAAATCAACTTCAAGTCCACGGGCCGTTCCAAGAACCGTGATGTCTATGTTGGGGTCCATAGTTTTTAACTGATCCGCCAAGTTAAGCGCCGGTTCAATGTGTCCAGCAGTTCCGCCGCCAGCGAGAACTATGTGCACGCCAAATTCCAAATCATGATTTTTGTTCCTGTAATTGCGCCTCGTGCTTCGCAAATGCCATCAAAATACCCATGGCAAGCAAGGTAGGTATCAAAGAAGACCCACCATATGAAACTAGCGGTAAGGGGACACCAGTGATTGGCAGGATTCCAAGTACCGCTCCGACATTTACCAATGCTTGGGTAACAATCCAGGCCACAATTCCAAGTGAGGCGATTTGGATGAATGCTTCATTCGTTCGTCCAGCAATTCGAAGTCCCACAATTGCTATTGCAGTGAAGAGAACAAGAACTGAAATAGTTCCAAAGATTCCAAGCTCTTCACCTAGAACTGCAAATATGAAGTCAGTATGGGCTTCGGGCAAAGTTCCCCATTTTTCACGCGAGCCACCTAGTCCTAAACCCAACCAGCCGCCGGAACCGAGTGCTTGTTGGCCATGAATAACTTGGAATCCAGTTCCTTGCGCATCTGCATACGGATCTAACCACGAAGTAAACCTTGCCATGCGGTACGGCGCCGCAATTGATAGTGCGGCAATTGCGGCTAGGCCAGCTGCTCCCATTACCAAGAACCATTTTCTTGGCGCACCTACGAAATAAAGTAGCGAAGCCATAATCGGCATCATTACCATGGCAGTTCCCAAGTCACCTTGTAAAACAACTAGCAATAGAACCGTTGCTGACACTGGCAGGACTGGAAACAATAAATGGTTTCGTTGTTCAAGTAAGTGGTACTTGCGATCCAGAATATCTGCGCCCCACATAATGATTGCAAGTTTGGCAAACTCAGATGGCTGAATTCGAACTGGTCCACCAAAGTCGATCCAATTCTTTTGACCATGCACTGCAGTACCAACCAAAAGCACTGCAACTAACAAGATGCCAACTATCACCATGAATAGCGGTGCCCTACGGCGAATCGAATCAACGTGCATTTTGGAAACTGCAATCATTAAGAAGACACCAATAGCCGCAAACACTAATTGCCTGGTTGCCAATGCCCAAGAGTTCCCATTATTTTGCTGATAAGAAAAAATACTCGAAGCTGATGCGACCATTACAATCCCGAGTGTGAGTAAAAGTCCCGTTGCACCAAGAAGTATCTGGTAATTCAGCATTGGGTGTTCTAGTCGAGCAAAAAATCCGCCCTCAGATTTTTTTTGATTCACTGGTCGTGTTGTGGTCATGGCGTAAGTCGCTTAACCGCAGCAGCAAAGGCATCGCCGCGCTCAGAGTAATCCTTGAACATGTCCCAAGAAGCGCAGCCGGGCGCCAAAAGTACGGTATCCCCTGGTTGTGCTGACTTGGCTGCGAGCGCCACAACTAAGTCCATTGCATTAGTTTCCTTGGTCGTAACGCAATGAATTGGGACATTTGGAGCGTGTCGCTCGAGTGCAGCTGCGATCAGATCCTGATCTACCCCCAAAAGCACCGCAGCCCGCATCCGATGTGCGTTTGCAAGAACTAATTCATCAAAATCTTGACCTTTTGCCATTCCACCAGCGATCCATACCACTGACTCATACGCTGTTAAAGATGTCGCGGCTGCATGAGTGTTGGTCGCTTTTGAGTCATCTATATAGTCAACGCCTTCCACGTTTCCAACATGAGCGATGCGGTGCGGTGCAGGTTGCCATGAACGCAGGCCATCACGGATTGCCCGGGCATCAACGCCATGTGCGCGCGCTAACGCACTAGCCGCGAGTGCGTTAGCAACGTTGTGTACCGCCGGAATTGCTAAGTCAGAAATTTCAGCAAGTTCGAGCGCAGCTTCACGTCGGTTATCTAAAAATGCTCGGTCAACCAAAAACTCTTCGACTACCCCAAGCATCGAGATGTCCGGTATTCCAGTTGAAAAACCAATTGCCCGACAGCCCTCTACGACTTCGGCTTGCTCTACCATTCGAATGGTTTCTTCATCGGCAACATTAAAGATTGCTGCGACCTGACATCTTTCGTAGACCTTTGCTTTAGCGTCGCGATATGCCTCGTATGTTCCAAAAAGATCGATATGATCCTGCGCAAGATTTAAGCAAACGGCAGCTTGAGGCGATATTGAGTAGACAAATGGCAACTGTGGTGCACCAACTTCAATTGCCAACACATCCCATGGGGTTGGATCCATAACAACTTCGACAAGTGAGCGGCCGATGTTTCCTGCAGCCACAGTTCGCTTACCAGCAGCCAACAAAATTGATTCCAACATCAAGATCGTTGTAGTTTTTCCATTGGTTCCCGTAACAAGCAACCAAGGCGCCGGATGTACGGGATCACGAAGTCGCCAAGCAAGTTCTAATTCTCCCCAAATCGCAACGCCAGCAACTTGAGCTGCAGAAACGATAGGCGCAAGTGGTGATACGCCGGGAGATAGCACGAGTAAGTCAATGTCATCGGGAAGTTTGGTGTCATCTCCCAATCGGATTTCAGCTCCGAGGATTTCCAAGATTGTGGCCCGCTCTTTTTGACTTTCCCCTGATGCCGCATCGATAACCACTACTTTGGCATTTAAGTTAATGAGGGCATCTGCCGCAGCGAATCCGGCGACACCTAGTCCAACTACGCAGACGCGTACCTGTGACCAATCACTGGTACGACTTAACTCATCAAGATTTGGGGAAGCCATGATGCCTACTGCCTAACCCATTCTGCGTAGAACAAAGCCATACCTGCACCAACACAAAGTCCTTGAATAATCCAGAAGCGCACGACGATAAGAACTTCTGGCCAACCGGACATTTCAAAATGATGATGTAGTGGCGCCATTCGCAAAACTCGTCGACCAGTTAATTTGTAAGATCCAACCTGTGCGATAACGGAAAGTGTGATTAACACGAACAATCCACCAATTAAACCAAGTAGTAATTCTGTTCTGGTCATTAACGCAAGGGCAGCAAGTCCACCACCAAGTGCAAGTGAGCCGGTGTCACCCATAAAGATGCGCGCTGGACTGGAATTCCACCATAAGAATCCAAAGCAGGCACCAGCTGTTGCTGCTGCGAAGACTGCTAAATCTAACGGGTCACGAACGTTGTAGCACCGAGGAATCTCACCCCAAAAACAGCTTTGGCCGTACTGCCAAATCGACATCACGGTGTAGGCAACGAACGACAACAAGGCTGCGCCAATTGCTAAGCCATCTAAGCCATCCGTTAAATTCACGCCATTAGTAATTCCCGTGACAAGAAACCAGATCCAGATCAAAACTAAAGCCGAAGGAAGTATCCAACTTGTGTCTCTAACCCACGAAATGGAATTACTGATTGGAAAATTGCCACCTTCATCGGGGAATTGCAGTGCCAGGTAGCCAAATGAAAGTGCAGCTACTGCCTGGCCAAGAAGTTTGGTTCGTGCCCGGATACCTGTGCTGCGTTGTTTGAAAATCTTTAAGTAATCATCAGCCAGGCCCACCAAGCTGAGGGCAAACATTAAATAGATAGCCAGTAGTCCTGATGCTGTTATTGGTTGCCCTAAAACTAAATGGGCCAAGAAGTAAGCCAGGACAACCGAACCAACGATTGCCACGCCTCCCATTGAAGGAGTTCCCCGCTTGCTGCCGTGTTCGGGATAGTTAACATCTTCAGTAGATTCGCGGATTGCCTGAGCGATTCCCCGCTTGCGAAGTATGTTGATTAATAACGGCGTTCCAATAAGGGAAAAAATTGTCGCAAACCCACCCGCTAGCACTACAAGTAACACTATTGGCCCCACTTCGCGCGTAATGCAAATTCAATTTGCTCGGCAAGCACTTCGAAATGTTCTGCCCGGGAAGCCTTGAACAACAAAATGTCACCAGAGTTAACTTGTTTAACAATGTAGTCGCAAGCCTGATCAAAATCGGGCAACCACACCGATTCTTGGGGTTTACGCTCTGGCAAATCTCCAGCCGAAGCGGCGCTAGCAAGACTTGTAAGCGAATAAGACTTAGCGAGATCACCAACGGCGACAACATGTGTGACACCTAGTTGAACTGCCAGGTTTGCAATCTGTGCATGTATCGCATCGCTGGTATCGCCCAATTCATGCATCTTTCCCAGAATTGCAAAAGTTTGACCGCGGGCAGGAATTGCCGTCAAGGTTTGAAGTGCCGCAGTCATTGATTCAGGATTGGCGTTGTAAGCGTCATTAATAATGGTTACATTTCCAGGTAGCTGCTTAACTTCCATTCGCCACTTACTCATTTGCTTAAGTGTGGTTAACGCACTTGCGATGTCTTTAACTTTCATTCCAACTGCAATTCCAACAGCAGCAGCGGCTAGAGCATTGGCAACATTATGCTCACCAAGAATTGGAATAGAAGTAGGAATTCGCTCATCCTTAAATACCAGATCAAAGTTGTAACTACCCGATGCAGTCAGTTGTAAATTCTCGGCTCTGACATCAGCAGACTTTGAAAAACCAAACGTAAGTACAGTTGCCTCAGTTAAGGTTCGCATTGCAACGACGCGTTCGTCGTCAGCATTAAGAACTACAAATCCGGTGGCAGGTATCGCCATAACCAATTCAGATTTAGCTTTAGTGATTGCTTCGATACTGCCAACTTCGCCAATGTGAGCTTGTCCGACGTTTGAAACAACACCGATGGTTGGTTGAGCCAAATTACACAAGTGCGTAATGTGCCCCAGTCCACGCATTCCCATCTCAGCCACGAGATACTTCGCATCAATAGGCGCAGATAACAATGTCAAAGGTAAACCAAGTTCATTATTGAGCGATCCTGCTGGTGCATGAGTGACGCCAGCATGAGACAAGACTTGCCCGATCATGTCTTTAGTCGAAGTTTTACCAGAAGATCCCGTGACACCAATTACTTCCGCGCGATTCATTAAGGTCCTAACATGCGCAGAAAGTTTTGCGATCGCATGTATCACTGGATCAAGCGCATCTGGCGAAGGTGGTACTAAAACTTGATCTCCAGTTACTTCCCGTGAAGTAAGGAATGCAGTAACACCAGCCTCGGCCGCCTGCTCGACAAAATCGTGTCCATCTACTCGCTCACCAATAATCGCAGCGAACAGATCACCTACGGTAGTTTTTCGAGAATCTATCGAGATTCCTGACAATCGAATCGAGGGATCACCAATTAACTTGCCGCCAACAATTTCGCAGACTTGTCCAAGGGTTAGGTTAAACATTTTCGGACTCTTGTCTGACTACGACTCGATCGTCAAACGGAAAAATCTCACTGGCAATTTCCTGACCGGTTTCGTGCCCCTTGCCAAGTATTGCGATTACATCACCAAAGTTAGCCAGACTTAAGGCTTTGGATATGGCAGTTCTACGGTCGGCTATTTCTAAAACTTCGGCTGAGCAATCTTGAGTGCCTACGATCATGGCACTTCTGATTGCTGTTGGATTCTCTGACCTTGGATTGTCATCCGTGATGATCACGATGTCTGAAAGCTGAGCTGCCACTTTGCCCATTAAAGGTCGTTTGGATGCATCACGATCTCCGCCACAGCCAATCACCGTAATTATCTTTTCTGGATTGACATCTTTGATAACCGTTAAAACTGTGGCCACTGCATCGGGAGTGTGCGCATAATCCACGAATACCGTGCCAGGACTAGCAATCGAAACTTTCTCTAGTCTGCCTGGAATTGGCCTAACATTTTTTAAAGATTCAAGGCTGGCCAGAATTGAAAGTCCAAGAAACTGACTCGCTGCTAGAGCGCACGCGGCATTCGTAGCGTTATACGAACCAAGCATGTTTACCGAAAGTGAAATTACACCAGAGTTTTCAATTTCAATTTTTTGGGTCGTTAAGCCATCTGTACTCGAATTCACACCAGAGGTTTTCCAGTTTCCATTTTTTCCAATAGTGAGGACAGGGATGTGTGATTCAACTTCAAGTTTCCTGCCCCAGTCATCGTCAGTACAGATAACAGCTTGGTTAGTAAATTCAGATGTAAACAAACGTGCTTTAGCCGCAAAGTACTTCTCCATAGAGCCATGAAAATCAAGGTGATCTTGGGTTAGATTTGTAAATACCGCAACGTCAAACTTGATGCCAGTCACTCGATGTAACTCAAGGGCATGGCTGGATACCTCCATAAAAACATGGGTAATCCCGTGTTCGACCATTAGTGCCAGAGTTGCATATAGATCAGTTGACTCAGGAGTCGTTCGAGCACCTGGCAGGTGCTCTGCTTCCAAGTAAGTTCCCAGAGTTCCAATTACGCCTACGCGCTTACCTGCATCTATAAATATGGATCGCAACATGTGCGTGGTTGTAGTTTTCCCATTTGTGCCAGTGACACCAGTTAAACTCAATTTCAATTCTGGGTTGCCATAAATGCTTGCCGAAATTGTTGCCATTTCTTTTCTGGCGTTTGCTAACTCAATGACTGGTAAGGCTTTTTGATTAGCAATTGCAGCGCCGTGTGAATCCGATGCAATCGCAACAGCGCCATTTGCAATTGCCTCGTCGACAAATTCAATTCCATGACTATTTGCTCCTTGCAGAGCCACATATAGGTCGCCCGGTTGCACAGATCTTGAATCGTGCGTAATTCCAAAAACCTTAACTTCACCCGAACAAGTTCCTGAAACTAATTTAGCAAGTTGTGATAGCTCGGTGCCATTGGTTTTTGGACGAATCACTCATCTCACCACGTAACTGGAAGCTTGGGTGGGGTTGTTGTTGAAGGTGGGATTTTTCTGTGCGCAAGTGCGTAAGTCATAACTTCTTTAAACACTGGTCCAGCAACGACACTGCCGTACGTGCTGGTCTTTGGATTGTGAATAAAGACACTCATGACTAGCGCTGGTTTTTCTGCGGGCGCCATGCCAATGAAGGAAGATGTGTAGCCGCTGTATCCACCAGTTGCTTCGTCGTAACGGTTTGCAGTTCCAGTTTTTCCACCAACGCGGTAGCCAGGAATCTGTAAGTTCTTGGCAGTTCCGTCTGCCGAAACTACTACTTCAAGCATTTCCCGAACTGTCTTTGCGGTTTTCGCACTTACGACTCGCACGCCTTCATCAACTCGACTTGGTTCATAAACGCCTTCAGTATTTGAATACCCAGCAATTAGTCTTGGCAACATTCGAACGCCGTCATTGGCGATTGTGGCAAATACACTCGTGGCCTGAACTGCGTTGACAGATAAGCCTTGGCCAAATGCCAAAGTTGGGAATGTGGTATCTGACCACTCATCTTCATTGTTTATGTCAGGTAATTTTCCACCACTTTCACCTGGAAAGTTCATCCCAGTTGATTGCCCAATTCCAAATTTTTTCAAGTATTCATATAGCTTCTCTTGACCGATTGACTCAGAAGCCAAAATGGTTCCAATGTTACTTGACTTCGCAAGTATGCCGGCAAGTGTAAGTCTTAAGGTCTTATGGTCTTGATAGTCCTTAAAGGAAGTGCCACCACGGCTCAATCGGTTTTCTACGGTGAACTGTGTTCCTGGATTAGCTCCGCCTTCTTCAATCACTGAAGCCATCGTCATCAATTTGCTTGTCGATCCTGGTTCAAATACATCTGTCACGGTTGTGTTTCGTTTTGATTTGTCATCTGTCACAAATGCATTATTTGGATCAAATGTTGGGAACGTGGCCATTGCCAGAATGTTTCCGGTTCCTGGCTCCATGATTACGGCAACACCGCCTTCAGCGCCAGTGGCCTGAACTTGTTCACCCAAAGACTTTTCCAGCATTGCTTGCAAATCAGCATCTAGGGTTAAGCGCACAGATAGACCATTTATTGGATCTATGCTTTGGCGTTGACTCGTTGGAATTTCTCGACCATTAACGCGTTCTACTGTGAGTTTTCCATCTTGGCCCATTAGTTGGTCATTGAGTCCGTATTCGAGTCCACCAAGGCCAGTACCTTCTGCACCTACATACCCAATGACACTTGCTGCTAAGGATCCATTTGGATAAATCCGATTAGTTGTTGGCTCACTAAAAACACCTGGAATACCCAGTGCAGCGACAGTTTTCCAAGTCTTTGGGGTAATTCGCTTGGTCACATAAGAAAATCTTGAATCAACAGTTAAGGCGGCAATTATGGTTTCAACTGGAATTCCTAAAATTGGCGACAAGGCCGCCGCAGTTCCGGCTGGATCGGTAATCAATGTTGGATCGACCGTCACATTTCTTGCCATCACAGTCGTTGCGATTGGCGTGCCATTACTATCTGTGAAATTCCCGCGCAATGCAGGCAGTGGCAGGGTTTGCAACCTGGAATTTTGAGCTGTCGCAGCAAGTTCTGGGCCTCGCACCACTTGAATTTCAATGAGTCGTGCCATGTATAGCGACATAACGACAAGAAAGATAAAAGTTACAAACCGAATTCGTCGCTTGGGGCTTTCAAGTGGAACCATCACAGGACCAGATGGAACAAATCTTTGGTTAGAGATCTCTGGACCTTGCGGATTTGGTTGTTGCTCTGAGGTTTTTGAGTTCATCGCACAGCCAGTGCTGATGCAACAACAGGTTTACCTAAAATTTCCCGATCTGAAAGCCGAAGAAACACTGGTGTCTCAGCCGGAACCATTCCCATAGTTTGCGCAGTTAGCAAAAGGCTTGCTGGAGATTCCCCCGCTGCTACCACACTTGCAATTGTTTGCTCTTCAGCTGTCATTTGGCTCAATTCGATCTGCAAAGCATACTTTTGAAATGACGCTTGGGTAGTCAGGGTGTTCACATACAAAAGCATCATCATGCCCGAAACAATCATCCCAATGATCACAAATAGAAAAGTTCTACTGCTAGCTCGACCCTGTGGAACGCCGACTGGGATAGCTTGCGCAATTGGGGAAACTATTGGCTTCACGATTGGTTTTACTAGTGAAAGCTTTCGCATAGCTCTGTACTTGCGAGGAATTGGAGCTAAAGCTGGGGTGCGAGCTGGTACGGCACTCATGCAGCCACCCCGATTCGTTGCGCGGCACGCAAGCGCACTGAAGTAGCGCGCGAGTTTTCGGTGATCTCAACTTCACTTGCGGATTCTGACCCGCGAGTCAATAACTGAAGCCATGGTTTGTCTGATTCAGGGACGATCGGCATTTCAATTGGAGTCTTTGACTCAGTTCCAACGCGTAGCGCATTTTTAACAATGCGATCTTCAAGTGAGTGATACGAAAGCACCACAATTCGACCATCAAGAGCTAGGCAATCAAGGGCTGCAGGAATTGCACGTTCTAAAACTGCTAACTCATCGTTTACTTCAATCCGCAATGCCTGGAAAGTGCGCTTGGCTGGATTCCCGCCAGTACGACGAGTTGCCGCTGGAATCGCATCGCGCACCACAGTTACTAAGTGATCGCTATTTGTAAATGGCTTGATCTCACGTTCCCGAATAATTGCATTCGCAACTCGAGCCGCAAATCTCTCTTCGCCATATTCGCGAAGGATTCTGGCCAAGTTAGCAAAATCATAGTTGTTTACAATGTCGGCAGCAGTCTGGCCAGTTGTGCCATCCATGCGCATATCTAATGGAGCATTGCGTGAGTAGGTAAATCCGCGTTGATCTTTATCTAATTGCATCGAGGAAACACCTAGGTCAAACAAGATGCCTTGTACGTGTTCGATATTTAGGTTTGCTAAGACCTCAGGAATATCGTCATACACCGCTAAGGCGAAATCAACTCTAGGCGCGAATTTGGCAAGACGTTCTTGGGACATTGCTAAAGCTTCTGGGTCACGATCTATTCCGAGCACTCGCAAATTAGGAAATTCATTAAGGGCGGATTCGGTATGTCCACCAAGTCCTAAAGTGGCATCAACTAAAACTGCATTCTCTGCACTGATTGCAGGTGCGAGTAAATCAATGCAACGCTGGCGCAGCACAGGTTCGTGGGTAAATGTAGTCATTACGCCACATCAAATCTTGGTACTGCCTTTAGTCCCTGGCCGTTGGTGAGCCTGGCACCGGGGAAGGTGCGCCAGGATCGAGCCAACGGCCAGAGGCCAAAGGCAGCATCAGTTAGCGAAACTGCTGCTCGGGTTGGTGCGGAAGTAAAACTCATGGCATTACGTCTTCATCAAGTGCGGCGAAACCTGGTTCTTGCTCTTCTAGATATTGGTTCCATGCCACGCTCGCCCAAACTTCAATTCGGGTATCAGCTCCGACCACGACTAAGTCGCGATCTAGTCCGGCCCATTCCCGAAGTGGCGCTGGGATAGTTACTCGACCTTGCTTGTCAGCAGAGTCATCAAAAGCTGAGGAGAAAAACACTCGGGTATAGGCACGAACCTTTTCATTGTTTTGAGAGCGACGGCGCAAGCTTTCGGCGTACTCATCAAACTGCTCGTTTGGCCAGATAACCACACAGCGCTCTTGACCCTTGGTCATAACTAGGCCAGAAACTAATGGTTCGCGGAATTTAGCCGGCAAGATTAGGCGGCCTTTTTCGTCCAGTTTTGGGGTGTGAGTACCTAAGAACACCTAATTCACCACCTGTACCAATGGCAACCCTTCCCCAGGTCACCTCGTTGTCCCAGATTACTCCCTTTCCCTCCACTGTCAACCCAATTACAACCCCAATTTTCTCACCTCTAACAAATATTGACTATTTAGCCAATGTTTTAAGGGTGGAGTAAAAGGGAGGTTATTTCAAAAACTTTTGTAAATTGGCCAATTATTAGGCAGATGCCTTGAATTTAACGAGCTTTACCGAGCCTTAACGAGTTGGTGCAACTAATCCAACCGGACTGGTGCAGATGATGTTTTGATCCAGCGCTACCCCATCGACAGTTGCCACAAACTGAACCATGTCCGGCACTTTGCCGCCAAAGGTGTTTTCCTTGCAAGCTTCCTTGGCTGCTACTACTCCGCTTTCAACATCCGGGTACGGGCCAATTGCTAGCCAAAGTGGCATTCCGATGTTTGCATTTCCAGTGATTTCAAACCAATGCACTGGTGGTGCGTAGATTCCAACGGGATAACCAGCCGCAGTTAAATCAATTGCTAATTCAGTTAGTACTTGGACAGCACGATCTGCTGTGGTCCAAGTGTTGTAAGTTTCCACGTCTAACCAAACTGGTGTACCTGGTTTGATGTCGTATTGACTTAGCCGCTGCAAAGTATCTTTAGCAATCTTCTTTCCATAGCGAACTGGTGACTCGTCCCCCGGGTCTGCAGTGTTTATATAGACTGCAACAGCATCGTGAGTCAATGCCCAGTCCCATTGCTTTTGAAAACATTTATTGGCAGTAAATGGTTTGCCACCGTTTAGTCCAATGATTGTGTAACCAACAAATCGGTTTGGCAAATCTCCTTTGCACTGCGGATAACTTATGTCGTATCCACTGTTGTCTAACTCAAAGTTAAATGGAATCAATTCCGGCTGGGTAGCGGTAATTAATGGTCGACCATCTACATTTTCAATGGTTAAGGGCTCAGGATTCAGCCAGGAATCAACTAGCAAAAAACCAACAAACCCAGCCAGAGCAAGAGCTCCAACGGTGACGATAAAGCCAAAAAATCTTCGCAAACTTTATTCGATCGGACCAGTGTTGGCTTCTGGGAAATAATCCTGACCAATACCAGATGAGCGCTTTGGAATCATAACTGAGCGAACCCATGACAAAACCTCAACACCATCTTGATTTATTCCACGGGTGCGCATTGTGAGGATTCCAAAATCTGGACGTGATGATGAACTTCGCATCTCAAGGACTTTGCTTTCGGCATATAAAGTGTCACCAACATAAACTGGCGCAGTTAACTTGATATCAGTCCAACCAAGGTTTGCAACTGCATGCTGACTCATATCAAGTACTGACATACCCAGCACTAACGCAACAGTGAAACCTGAATTCACAATGATTCGACCTTCAGCAATCGGGTTCATTTGTGCATAATGCTCGTTGAAGTGATTCTGGTTGGTATTAACGGTTAGCAGAGTAAACCAAGTGGAATCTGCTTCGGTGATCGTACGTCCTAGCGGATGTTGGTAAATATCTCCAACAATAAAATCTTCGGCAAAATTTCCAATGTCAGCTTTGTGAATAGTCATAACTAAATAATGCCCTAACCCGAAGTTAGGTGCCTACTTACCCGTTGTCTTGACGACGATCCCAGCGATCTTCTAGGCCTTGCATGAATCCACCTGATGATGGAGGACTGCTCGGCGTTCCTGGCTTTCCTGTGGCTGGGCTAGATTTTGCGCCCAAGTTAGCAAAGTAAAAGCCAGCAACAATGGCTAGGAATCCCAAAACGCCTAATGCTGGAATGGATAGAGATACGGCAGCCAGCAAGCTCGCAACTCCGACAACTACTCCGATTACCGCAATACCTATGCTCTTGGTGGCAATTCGATTGGCCATTGACCCACCTAGTGCCGAGGCAAATCTAGGATCTTCACTAGCTAGAGCGCGCTCCATTTGTTCGAGCAGTTGCTGCTCGCGATCAGATAGTGCCATGTGCGCCCCCTTAGAACTAGTTCCTATTCCCTAAGACTACTTCTGGTTTGAAGTTTTCGAAACTTTAAGGCCCGATTTGGGTAATCTTGGCGAATTCTTATGAGATAAAGCCAAATTTCTAGGATTCTGGCTTAATCAAACGGGCTGGCTTTACCGCCGAATTCCCAAACTTCAAAGAGACTTGGTCCATTGCTTCTTCGGCTTCGCGCCAGCCTGAATCACGATTTGAAAACTCTAACTGAACTGATGACTCGCTGGTTGGGACGAGTCCAGTAGCGCGGACCCCAACTAACCGAATTCGCGCGCGCTGCAAATGCATGGCTTCAAACAAGCTCTTACTTGTCCCATAAATGTCAGTTGCTAAGTCCGTGGAAGCAGACAAGGATTTGCTTCTGGTCACCGAAGTAAAGTCAGCAAACCGGACTTTGATAGTTATGGTTCGAGAAAAGTAGTTTGCAGCTCGCAATCGTTTTGCTACTTTATTACTCAAATCTAAGATCTGGGCCAGGATTTCTTCTGGATCATCGATATCTGCTTCAAAAGTTCGCTCCGCGCCAATACTTTTCTCTGCTTGGTTGGGCGTTACTACTCTTGGGTCTCGACCCCAGGAAAGTTCGTATAGATGTTCAGCGGCTGCTTGGCCGACAACTCTTGCCAAAGTCTTAACTGGAGTGTTGGCGATATCGGAAACGTTTACTAATCCAAGTCGAGCAAGTTGCTCTGCAGTTTTTTCACCCACACCCCAAAGCGCACCAATAGGCAGTGGGTGTAAAAATTCGATTACTTTATCGGCAGGGACAACGTGTAAGCCATCTGGCTTAGCAAAGTTTGTAGCAAGTTTGGCAACAAACATGGTCGAAGCGACTCCGACTGAGCAAGTTATTCCCTGCTCATCACTTACTCGGGCTCTGATCACTTCACCAATCTGGCTTGGGGTTCCCATTAGTTTTTGCGCCCCAGAAATATCTAAAAATGCTTCATCCACAGAAAGTGGTTGCACTAATGGGGTTACCGATTCGAAAATTGCCATGACATTTTCGGATACTTCGGAATATTTTTCGTGATCCGGCTCTACGACAATTGCATTAGGCGCAAGCCGAAGGGCTCGTGACATTGGCATTGCCGAATGAACCCCTAGTTTTCGAACTTCGTAAGTTGCTGACAAGACAACACCACGATTTCCGTCATAACCAACGATTACTTGCTTGCCAGCAAGACTTGGATTTTCCCGAACTTCAACTAAAGCAAAAAATGCATCCATGTCAATGTGCAGAATGTGACAGCCAGCGTCATCCCCCTGCGGGTTTGGCGCCGAGTTTCCTCGATTCAATTGGGAACGGCTCATGGTGCCATCTTTGCGGCTGATCGCATAGATCGCGCGATATCCGACCCAGCGGGTCGAACGTCGGCATAAGGCGAGGATCTAAATCCACTTGCATGCTCCCAAATTTGAGTTGGGGCAACTGGATCTAGCTGGTGCGTTGGAACTTTTCCAATCAACTCATGAACTGCGCTGACTCCGCCACGTTTCCAGTGCTGATAAACCTCAGACAGTTCCCAGCAACCATTAGCAAGTATTGATACTCCGCGCGGACCAGTTCGGCGCACTGTGCCACTGACTAAAAGTAGCCAAGAATGAAAAAGTGTGGCGGCATATTGATCCTGCGCTTCTTCGAAAAATGTCGCGTCCACTGGACCCGTTGAATCTTCCAACGTAACGAATGCAACTCGTTTGCCAGAACGAATCGGTGGAGTTTGGGTAGCAACTTTAACGCCAGCAATTAGCACACTGGATTGTGAGCGCACTGTTAATAAGTGATCGGCCGGAACTGCATTTAGTTCAGTTAGCATCTGGCGATAAAAGCTCATGACGTGAGCGCTTACATCAATGCCTAAAACTTCGATTTCATATTTAACGCGATCTGCAAGCGAGAGTGCTGGTAATCCAGTTGGTTCCGGAATCCAGGCAACCTCTTGCATCCCCAATGAGATTTGATTGCCAAGACGTGATCTGGAAGTTCGCTTTAACTTAAACTCAGAGCTCAACTCAGCGACATGAAACAGCAAGTCGCGCCTAGAAACTAGCGATTCATGAAGTGCATCGAACCCGCCTGCCAAAACTATTCGCTCCACAATTGGGCGAGATGCTTTGCCACGGATTACAAAGTCAGCCAGTGAAGCATATGGTTGAGCGTAAATAATGTCGAACACTTCTTGCTGACTTATTCCTTTAACTTCAGATAGTGGAATTCGAATTCCTTGACTATCGGATTTAGTTACTTCAACTAGATAAGTGTCTTTTGAGGCGTTGACATCAAGGCCTAAAATTTCCACTCCAAAACTGCGGGCATCATCAGCGATTAGTCGTTTTGGATACATGCCCGGATCATGAGTTAGCACTCCAGCCAAGAAGGCGGCTGGGTGGTGGGTTTTAAACCAAGCTGATTGATATGTAGGGAGCGCAAAAGCTGCAGCGTGCGCCTTACAAAATCCAAATGAAGCAAAAGCTCGCAGTACATCCCAAACTTGCTCAATTACCAAGAGTTCGTAGTTTCGACTTTTCAAAGATTTATAAAACCATTCGCGAATTTCGTCGAGTTGCTCGTAATCCCCCATGCGCCTACGAATTAGATCAGCTGCTTCCAGTGAGCAACCAGTCATCACTGAAACAATTCGCATTACTTGTTCGTGAAAGACCACAACTCCGCTGGTTTCAGTCAATATCTCTTTTAAGTCTGAGTGCATATAGTCAGTCATGCCCCAACCTTGCCGAGCCCGCAGGAATGGCGTGATCATGTCGCTTTTAACTGGTCCGGGACGAAATAGTGAAATGTCTGTAATTAAGTCACCGAATGAAACTGGGGCAAACTTTCCAATTAACTCTCGCTGTCCCGGTGATTCAATTTGAAAACATCCTAGAGTTTTAGTGCTTTGAATTAATTCGAAAGTTTTCGGATCATCACGCGGAACTGATTCGAGATTTATCTTTCCAGTTGAATCTGCGCCATGGGCATCAGGTCCTTGGACTTGGTAAACCTGATCAATGGCATAAGCCAAAGCTGACTGCATGCGAACTCCAAGTACGTCGAGTTTAAGTAATCCCATGTGTTCAACGTCGTCTTTATCAAATTGCGACATCGGAAACTCTTGCGCACTTGGTTGAACTGGGGTGCGCTGCAGTAGCGATAAGTCTGAAAGCACTATTCCGCATGGATGCAGCGCAGTATGTCTAGGTAAACCATCTAGCCCTTCGACTAGATCAAGGAACTGATCTAAATCACCACGAGCCGCTCGGATGCCAATCCCACTTCGACGCAGTTCTGGTAATTCTGCTAAGGCACTTCGGATGTGACGGGCTCGAATGTGTGGGAAAGATTTGGCAAAAGTGTTTATTTCCCCTGGCGGCATACCTAGGGCTGCGCCAACATCACGAATGGCATGTCGAACTCGATAAGTTTCACGCATCGAAACACAAGTTGTCCGTTGGTCGCCAAATCGATCAAAGATAGCCTGATAAATTTCAATTCTTCGATCTGACTCAACATCGATGTCTATGTCTGGTAACCCTGGACGAAGTGTGGAAACAAAGCGCTCCATTAGTAAGTTGTGCTGGATCGGATCTACCCCAGAAATTCCCAATAAGTGGTTAATGAAACTTCCCGCACCTGATCCTCGGGCTGCAACCCGAACTTTCATAGCTCGAATCATGTCCACAACTTGGGCAACTGTTAAGACGTATCCAGCCAAACCCATTTTCTGAATTACCGACAACTCGGAATCTAAACGCTCTCGAGTAGTACGTCGGTCATCGCCACGAGTAACCACATTGTCAGTCAGATAACTAGTAAAACTAACTTCGCAACGTTCTCGCAGAATACTGTCGGCACTGCGAGTTTCACCTGGCAACAGCTTTGATAGCTCGGGCACGTAAACCTGATTCATTCCTAGATCTACTTGCGGATCAATTACGCATTCTTG
>CANLIF010000007.1 GCA_947491175.1 Actinomycetota bacterium | reverse complement strand
TTGGCATCGCCAGCGCTCGATGCAAAGTTCAGTCAAGTTGATGATCGCGTGCTTCCGGCAAGTAATCCTGCTGCCATTGCATCTGATCAAATTCGAGAAAGATTCAAGAGCCAAATTCCCGTTGAAGTTTTGGTGCCAATTTCCGCCACCCTTGCTGAAGTCAATGAATACGCAAAAGCTTTAGTTGCGGATCCAAATATAGTAAGCGGATTCACTAGCGACAGCTTCATCGAAGGAGATGCCATAACGCCATTGGCTCCGGAACAAGCGGTTTCAGCTTCACCGTCACATCATCGAATTACGCTTTACACCGACGTGGAATCCCGAAACCTAGACGCCCAAAACCTAATCACCCGACTCCGGGCAATTGCACCGCCGGCAGATGGAACTTTGATTGGTGGTCAGGCTGCAATTTTTACTGATTCTCAAAATGGTATTTCGGAGAATTTGCCTGCGGTACTTGGTTGGCTAATTATCACCACCTTGATCATCTTGTTCTTGTTTACCGGCAGCGCGGTACTTCCAATCAAAGCCGTTATTTTGAACCTGTTGAGTCTTGGAGCGACACTTGGGGTTTTGGTTTGGGTTTTCCAGGATGGCAATGCCAAGTGGCTAGTTGGTGACTTTACAGTCACTGGAGCTTTAGATACTTCTACTTTGGTGTTAGTTGCAATTGTGGCATTTGGGCTTTCTATGGATTATGAGCTGTTTCTGCTTTCCAGAATCAAAGAAGAGCATGACAGCGGCGCGGACACCATCACTTCAGTAAGTTCAGGTCTACAAAAATCTGGGCGAATCATCACTGCGGCTGCAGTCTTAATTGCCATTGTGTTTGCCTGTTTCATGACAAGTGGCGTTACCAGCATCAAGATGTTAGGTCTTGGTATTGCCTTTGCAATCCTGCTTGACGCCACTGTTGTTCGGGGATTACTTGTTCCTGCGTTGATGCGGGTTGCTGGGGATTGGAATTGGTGGGCGCCAAAGCCACTACAAAAACTGCACTCTAGATTTGGTATCTCTGATTAATGCTGGCTGTAAGGCAGTTTTCGAAAACTTATCTGCGACAATGAACTATGAGTAGTTCCCAGACCAATAATTCTCAAATCAATTTGGCTAAATTCGCTTGGATGTCAATCATCGTGAGTGTTGTGGTGTTTGGCATGAAGATGACTGCCTGGTGGGCAACTGGTTCCGTTGGATTGCTCTCGGATGCACTCGAATCCACCGTGAACATTGTTGCGGCAATTGTTGCGTTGTTTGCACTTCGAACTGCGATGAAACCAGCCGATGCAATGCATCACTTTGGCCGTGGCAAGGCAGAATATTTCTCCGCATCAATTGAAGGATTCATGATCCTGCTGGCTGCGCTGATTATTGTTTACACCGCAATCGACAGAATTATTTCGCCTCGTGACCTTGAGCAGATTGGCTGGGGCTTAACAATTTCAACAGTGGCTGCAGTCATTAATGGTGGCGCAGCCTTGATTTTGTTACGCGCTGGAAAGCTTCACCGATCACCAGTTTTGATCGCAGATGGCAAGCACTTAATGACGGATGTTTGGACGTCTGTTGGAGTAATCGTAGGTGTTGGCTTAGTTGTTGTAACGGGCTGGAATCGCCTAGATGGAATTGTTGCTTTGGCTGTAGGCCTCAACATCATTGTTACTGGCATCAATTTACTTCGAAGTAGCACCGCTGGCTTGATGGACAAAGCACTCTCTGATGACGATCACCTAAAGATTGTTAACGTCCTGACTAAGTATGAGCGCGATGATGTTAAGTTTCATGCACTACAAACCCGTGAAGCTGGACGCCAACGATTTGTGTCAATGCACGTTTTGGTGCCAGGCGCCTGGACCATACAAAAAGGTCACGATTTGTCCGAAAACTTAGAAGCAGACATCATTGCTGAACTTCCAGACACAATCATCACAACTCATGTTGAGCCACTAGAAGATGAACGCTCGTGGGCGGATGAACCAGAAGGCCAGCATCGCTGGCGTTAGACCAAAAAACTGCCCGTAGTTGTGTCGTTGGTTCTAGAAACTTCCTTAGCCACGTTGCGTTCGGTCAGGAATGACATGAATGGAATTGTTCCGGCCAGCATGATCAAAATCGTTTTTCCAAATGACCATTTCAACTTTGTTGAAAGCATGAAAGTCGCAACTACGTAAATCGGAAATAGATAACCGTGTGCAGTCCAGGCTGCTGCATAGAATGCTGGTTCTGGATTCTGTAAACCTCGAACTGAAATTAGAAAACCCGTTAGAACTAATAGCACGGTGCCGACGACTACCGCCATGATTCGGTAAAACATCCACTGTTTGGCAAACTCATCACGATTCATTGTCATGTCCTAATTCTGCATTATTTTTTGCGATTTTGGCGAATTCAAATTCATCACGAACCACTCGTACCCACATCATTGCCACAATCCCGGCAAAGAACACCCAGTTAAAGGTGTAGGCAACGTTTCGCCAGTTCAGTCCTTTGGCAATTGGTTCGGTAAAGATTGGCTTTACGAGAGTTAATCCTGCTTCTAAATTGGTTGCGACGAGGTATCCATCATGGGCAATAGTTCTGGAATTATTCACAATCAAATTCGTGGTCAAAAGGTCTATGTTATTGACCAACTTGAGACCAGGCACATCTTCACTTGGTTGCATGGCTCCAGCAACAGTTGCTTGTCCGGTAGCTAATGCAAATTGATCTGGAGTTTCAGTAAACCCACGAACCACACCCAAACTAGATTCATCGGTAAGCTCCATGATGTCTACAACCCAATAGCCAATTGGACCGACAAACTCGGCTATAACTTCAGTTTCCGGGTTGGGATTGACCATCGACTTACCATCAGTAATTCGCTCTGACATCAGAATTCGCTGTTCTGGTTGCCAAATACCAGTTACAGATGTTGGAACACCGACAGATGATGCCGGGAGGTAATCTCGCAGCGGACTGAGTTCTTCAAATGTCCTAACTGCTGCAGTTGCAGGTGGAACGTAGACCTGAGCTCTATTCCATTGCCAGTTAGCAAACGCTAGGCAAGCCAAAAAAGAAACGGTCCCAAGAATGTGTATCGTCAATAGGCGACGTGAAAAGTACCGATTCATAATTGATTACTGTTCGGTATCGTCCTGCTCGAAATTAACTCTTTTTATGTGACGATTAAAACTAAACAACAGGATTACGACTGCAATTGTTAACAGTAAAAAGACGAGTCCACCTAGTGGGCCAGGGTTTACTTTGGATGCATCAAATTCGGTTGAGGATGGGAACGGTTCCGGCGAAGTTCCGGCAATTGAAGTAATGAATCTAAACATCTACGCTCCCCTAAGTCCTGCAAATAAGTCTGTCTCTTCCACAATTTCACCAATTCGGGAAATAGCAAGTTCATAGTCTTCAGTTGGCCAAATTTCGGCAAGCTTTTCATTTGGGATTACAAACCAACTACCGCTTGGATCGATTTGAGTCTCATGCGCTTTCAATGCTGCTTCACGAATTGGGAACCAGTTTGCACAATAAATTCGCGCCGTAACACGATTAGTTACCAAGTCTTCGTCTTCCCATTCATCCAGCCATTCCTGATACGGGGAATCGATTCCTAGTTCTTGGCATGTGTCATGCATAGCTTGCACTCGTGACTTTGAAAAACCATGATGATAGTAAAGTTTGGCAGCTGCCCATGGCTCTTGATTTGTTTCAAAATTTGGATCTGCCGCTTTTTCCCAGGCATACATCGAGACTTCATGGGTTCGAATGTGATCCGGATGTGGGTAACCACCGTTTTCGTCATAAGTCGTGATTACATGTGGCCTGAACTCGCGAACAATCTCTACTAGTGGTGCGCTGACCGTTGCTAGCGGCAGCTCAGCAAAGCAGCCTTCAGGTAGCGGTGGCTTTGGATCACCATCTGGCCAACCAGAATCTTCAAATCCCAGCCAGCGATGTGAGACACCAAGGATTTCTGCTGCTCGTTGCATCTCTAATTTGCGAACATCAGAAATAGATCTATCGCCAAGGTCAAATCCAGGATTCAAAATGTCGCCACGTTCGCCACCCGTGCAACTCACAACCATGATCTGCACACCTTCACTGACATATTTTGCAGTTGAGGCCGAACCCTTACTGGATTCATCATCTGGGTGGGCGTGTACAGCTAGTAATCGAAGCGGTTCGTCAGCAGTGGGGAAATACATTTTCACCACAGTTTGAGTGATATCGATTTCCACCATGCCTCTATTCTCCACTATCTCTTCCTAGGCCGTATTCTGGAGGCAGCATGCCAAACCACACAAACCTTCCAGCCCACATCCAACTTCGGTACGGTGTGCGTCGCAGGCGTGTGGTCCCAGTGCTAATTGGGATCTTGATTGCCAGTGTCGTTTCAGGAAGCCTCGCTTACGCAACATATCGCCAGCAGAACCCAAGCGTTAGTGCACAACTTCTTACCTTTGAACTGATCTCGCCAACTCAAGTAAATGTGACTTGGGAGCTGGCCCGCGGCCCAGTACTGACTACCTACTGCGTGGTTCGAGCACAGGATGTTTTTCGAACTGATGTTGGTTACGCAACGGTTACAGTTCCTGGTGGCACTGATTACGAGCAGATCACCTACCCCTTAACGACAAACGGCCAAGCCGTACTAGCTGAAGTTTTGGGATGTTCAAACTCCAAAAACTTCAGGGTTCCCCCAGCAAATTTCCCACCAGGCGTGAAAATTCCCGAGCAGGTCGCGCCCGGAGTCGCACCAACAAGCTAAATTCGCGTAATGTCTATCGAATGAACGAAGTTTGGTTAACGCAAGAGGCATTCGATCGGCTCAAAGCTGAGCTGGAGCATAAAAGTGGTGTGTTTCGCGAAGAGATTAAAGCGCGTATTACCGCTGCTCGCGAAGAAGGCGACTTAAAGGAAAACGGTGGCTACCACGCAGCCCGAGAAGAGCAAGGCAAAAATGAAGGCCGGGTACGCCAGCTAACAAAGATGCTAGAGGCTGCGCAAATTGGAACCCCCGAAATTGAAGAAGGAATAGTTTCTCAAGGCATGGTTGTGACCGTTAACTTTCCAGATCTGGATGACACTGAAACGTTTTTACTCGGATCTCGCGAAGAGGCAGCCCACACTTCTATTGATGTTTATTCGCCAACCAGTCCAATGGGAGCAGCAGTGCTCAACCAAGAGGTTGGTGCTGAAATTTCATACGAAACGCCTTCCGGGAAAACTCTCCGGATAGTTATCGTCACGGCAGAACTTTACGTTCCTTAGCTCTACTTATTGCGGGTTTTAAATGCGCGCACAGCAAGTGGCGCAAAAATCGCTAATAGCAATAACGAATACCCAAATGAAAGTTGAACTGGGTAGCGCTCTGGGAATGAATCCCCCAGCAATGGTGTTGGGTTACCAAATAACTCGCGAGCAGCAAGTGCTAAGCAAGAAACTGGATTCCACAAAACAAACGGCTGTAACCAACCTGGCATTGTGGCAACCGGGGTAAAGATGTTTGATGCGAAGGTAAATGGAAAGATCCAAGCCAGTCCAGCAGTGCCAGCGACTTCAGAGTTTGGCATGTGAAGGCCAATCCAAGCGCCAACCCAAGTAATTGAATAAGCAAACGAGGCAAACATTAAATAGGCTAACGCGGCATCAGAAAAGCCGGTATTAATTCTCCAACCAACAGCTAAACCAGTGATTGAAAGAATCATGATTACCAAAATGTTTTGTAGTAAAGAAGCCAGAGTATGACCAGTTAGGACAGCGCCTGGTCGCATTGGAAGGGAACGGAATCTATCCATGATTCCTTTGCTGGCATCTTCAGTTATGCCAACTGTGATTCCTGCAACTGCAAACATAACGGTCTGGGCCAAAATGCCAGGAATCAAATATTCTCGATACGCCTGCGCGCCACCGGGACCAACATCAATTGCGCCACCGAATACAAATGCGAACAGCAAAACAAACATCACGGGCTGAATCAATGCAAAGAAAAGCGATTCTGGGACTCGCGTGATTTTCAACAGGTGCCGACGTGAAACTGCAATACTGTCTGTGATCAACCAACCGAAGCGCGGGCGCGGCGCCGTCGATTCCTTTACCGATTGTGGTGTCAGAGTGCTCATGTTTAGCTCCTACCTTTTCTTCCGCGACGTCTCTTGGCAGGTGCGGAAGATTCTTCATTACCTTCAGTCACATGTCCAGTAAGACTTAGGAATACGTCATCAAGTGTTGGTCTACGAAGTGCAATGTCTGCAATTGCAATTTTGTTTTCATCGAGTTTTCGAACAATGTTTACGATCGCAGTTGATCCACCAGCAACTGGAAGCAGTACTGTCTTTGTCACTTCTTCTGTGGTGGCTGGAGCAGATCCAAATTTCTGAATCAAATTGACAGCATTAGCAACATCATTGGCAGATTCGACAACGATCTCGATTCGGTCACCACCCACCTGGGATTTAAGTTCATTAGAAGTTCCTTTTGCAATCACGTTGCCGTGATCGAGAACTACGATTCGATCAGCAAGTTGGTCAGCTTCTTCCAAATACTGAGTTGTCAGAAGTACCGTGGTTCCTTCTGAAACTAAATCTTCAATGACCGCCCACATACCTTGACGGCTGCGTGGATCGAGTCCTGTAGTTGGTTCATCAAGGAACAAAACGTTTGGTCGGCCAATTAACGAGGCGGCTAGGTCAAGGCGGCGGCGCATGCCACCGGAGTAACCTTTAATTCCCCGGTCAGCTGCATCTGATAAATCAAATCGATCAAAGAGCTCGGTTGCTCGCTTTGCAGCGTCAAATTTGCTCAAGTGAAATAGGCGTCCGAATAGTTCTAGATTTTCACGGCCGGTTAAGTACTCGTCAACAGCGGCGTATTGACCAGTTAACCCAATTACACTGCGAACTTCGTCAGCCTGGGTAGCAACATCAAAGCCCCCGACACTCGCCGAGCCACTATCGGCTTGCAGCAGAGTCGCCAGAATTCGCACAGTTGTTGTTTTACCTGAACCGTTAGGTCCTAGTAAGCCCAGAACTGTTCCTTGCTCAACTTCAATGTCGATGCCATTGAGCGCAATCACATCTCCATAGGCCTTGGCCAACCCTGATGCTTTGATCGCAAGTGTCATATTCGCTTAAATCCTTAGAAGTATTGATTGCTAGGCCTAACTTACCAGTCCTGAGAAACCTCATAATCCTCAAGTAGCAGGGTTGGTAAGCGCACTTTTCAAACTTGGAAATTAGATTGTTGAGCCAAGCCGTGCCAATATTGACCAGTGCAGCCCGTAACTCTTGAAGACATAAATGACGCAGCCAGGTTATTAGACGGCGTAATCAAGAAGACTCCCTCAATCAGTGCCGGCTGGATTGAAAAGAAGTACGGAGTTGATGTCACATTCAAGTGTGAAAATCTTCAACGAGCAGGTTCCTTTAAAATTCGTGGGGCCTACAACCGAATTGCTCGATTAACTGCAGAGCAACGAAGTAAAGGTGTTGTTGCCGCAAGCGCTGGAAACCATGCCCAGGGTGTTGCACTTGCCGCCCAGATTCTTGGAATCAAAGCAACTATCTTCATGCCAGAAGGTGCGACGCTGCCTAAGTACCAGGCAACACTTGGCTACGGTGCCGACGTGATTTTTTCTGGCAAAACAATTGACGAAGCGCTAATTGCTGCGAGCTCGTTCTCAGATGAAACCGGCGCAGTATTTATCCACCCGTTTGATCACGAACACATTGTGGCGGGGCAAGGAACTATGGGCCTTGAAATCTTGGCACAAAATCCTGACGTGAAAACGGTTGTGGTCTGCACCGGTGGTGGCGGATTGCTAGCTGGAACTGCGCTGGCAATTAAGAGTTTGCGACCAGACATTAAAGTAATCGGGGTCCAAGCCGAAATGGCCGCAGCCTATCCACCATCACTTGCCGCTGGCTCACCACAAATGCTGCCAAAAATGTCAACTATGGCCGACGGCATTGCGGTTGGAAAACCTGGAGATGTGCCATTCCAAATCATTCAAAAACACGTTGATGAGATTCGAACCGTAAGTGAAGCTTCACTTGCGCGGGCACTCCTGCTGACTTTGGAACGCAGCAAGCTAACGGTTGAGGCCGGTGGTATTGCAGCAGTTGCAGCCATCCTGGATGATCCAGATGCATTTGAAGGTCCGGTAGTTGCCACTTTGTCAGGTGGAAACATTGATCCCCTGCTACTGAACCGTGTCTTACGAACTGGGCTTGCTACTTCTGGCAGATTCTTAATGGTGCAAGTCAGGTTAGGCGATCAACCTGGCTCACTTGCCAAGCTAGTAAATTGTGTCGCCGAGATGGGAACAAACATTATTCAAACCTCACACACTCGTATGAATCCGGCTTTGGCAATCAGTGAAGTTGACGTTGAATTAGAACTCGAGACCCGCGGCTTTGAGCACCGTGAACAAATTTTGGCGCAGATTGTTGCCCAAGGTTTTGAAATTGTGACTTATTACTAGTAATGCGAAAACTACTCGAGCGTTACTTTAAAGATCTCCCCAGTGAAGTGGCAGTACTGACCGCTGTTGCTTTTTGTGTAGCCCTGGGATTTGGAATCGTGGCACCGATCATTCCAGTTTTTGCGCAAACCTTCGAAGTGTCTACATTCGCGGCAAGCTCAGTCATCAGTGTCTTTGCCCTGATGCGATTTATCAGTGCAGCGCCAAGTGGTTGGCTAATTAATAAATTTGGTGAGCGAAGTGTTTTGTGGATTGGGCTCAGTATTGTCGCAGTATCAAGTGCTCTGGCTGGATTCTCCCAAAGTTTTGAACAACTGATTTTTCTTCGTGGCCTCGGTGGTACTGGCTCAGCAATGTTTACTGTGTCCTCGATGTCTTTACTATTGCGAACTGTAGATTCAACACACCGTGGTCGCGCTGCCAGCACTTACCAAGGTGGATTTCTTTTCGGTGGACTTGCTGGCCCAGCTGTTGGCGGCCTGGTAGTTGGCTTAAGCATTCGAGCACCATTCTTTGTTTACGCCGCCACACTTAGTTTGGCTGCGCTGACTGCATACTTCGCACTTCCCAAAGGTCTTGGCCATCCAACCAAGGACACTTCCGGAGCTACCGAAGTTCAAGAGCCAGCGATGACGCTTCGCGCCGCACTAAAACTTCGGGCTTACTGGACTGCGCTCGTGATAAATCTTTCCAACGGCATGACTTCATTTGGACTCCGGACTGCGTTGATACCACTTTTTGTGGTTTCAGTTCTCCAAAAAGGTCCAGCAACTTCAAGTTACGGATTCTTGGCTACCAGCGTGGTTCAAGCATCCTTTTTGCTGCCCGCTGGTCGAATGACTGATACCAAAGGTCGCAAGCCATCGATGATAATTGGAACGTTGTTCCTTGTGGTGGCAATGCTTTGTTTAGTTGCCAGTGAGACTTTGCTTGGTTTTTACGGCGCAATGATTGCAATGGGTGTGAGCGCTGCGTTCTTAGGCGGTGCACCATCTGCTGTTGTGGGCGATGTGGTCGATGGACGCAAAGGCGGACCAGTTGTTGCGACTTTTCAAATGATGAGTGATCTTGGAATCATAATTGGACCCCTGCTATTCGGATTCCTTGCTGATTCAAGTGGCGGATTTGCTTGGCCATTTATCGCAAGTCTGATTGTGGCAATTGCAACCAGTATTTTGGTCTTATTTATGCCAGAAACCCGCAAACCAAAAATTGCAGAAAACTTAACTGCTTAACGTTGCAATCTCTGGCAGCAAAATTCCCGTGTGGGCATGGCAGTCATAGCCATTTGGATTCTTAATCAAGTACTGCTGGTGATACTCCTCGGCATACCAGAACTTAAAGTTTGCAGCTGGTGCAAGTTCAGTTGTTATTGGATCAAAACCCTTGCCTACCAAAATGTTGTTGTAGGCGTTGCAAGATTCTTTAACCCAAAGTTCTTGTTCAGGAGTAGTCCAATAAACCGCACTTCGGTATTGCGAACCCATGTCATTGCCTTGGCGATTACCTTGAGTTGGATCGTGATTTTCCCAGAAGCATTTCAAGAGTTCGTAGATGGAAGTCTGTGATGGATCGTATGCAACTAAAACAATTTCTGAGTGACCTGTGGCACCAGTGCACACCATCGGATATGTTGGATCGCTCGCGGTTCCGCCCATGTATCCAACTGCAGTACTTACCACACCGGGAATTTTCCAGAGCTTCTTCTCGGCTCCCCAAAAACAACCCATACCAAAGTAAATTACTTCGGTTCCTTCTGGCCAAGGCCCACGAATATCTGTATCTAAAACCAAGTGCATTTCGCTCATGTCTCTACTGTGCCAAGGAATGGAAGTTTTTGCACATGCAAAAAGGGGCTGGCATAGCCAACCCCTTTAGTTTGCTGAGATTTGTTACTCGTCGCCCGAGAAAATAGCAATTAAACGAAGTAGTTCGGTGTAAAGCCAAACTAGTGTGATTGCCAATCCAAAGGCCAAACGCCAGGCTTCTTTTTCTGGAACGCCCTGTGCGATTGACTCTGAGATCATTTCAAAGTCCATCACGAGTGAGAAGGACGCAAGCGCTACACCCGCAACACAAAGAAGCATGCCAAGGCCACCAACGCCGTAGAAGCCCCAGCCATCACCAACTCCTGCGAAACTTGAAATCAATGAAGCAACAGCAATAACCAGATAAGAAACCATGGCGACCATGAAAACTTTCTTGAAGCGGCCATTGACTTTGATGATCTGGGATTTGTATAAGAACAACATGGTTCCAAAAACGATCAGGGTTCCTATAACTGCCTGGGAAACAAGATTAGGAGCAGTATCGGCATACACAATTGAGAAAGTCTTGCTCAACCCACCAAGGAATACACCTTCAGCAGCGCCGTAAGCCAAAACTAATGCAGGGCTGACTTCCTTCTTGAAAATATTTGCAAAGGCTAAACCAAGGCCTAAGAAAAATGCCACAAAAGTTAACCCAGGAGTTGTCCAACCGACAAATGCGCCAGCAACTAACAGGGCAAAGAGCATGCCAGTTTTTACGATTACATCATCCATAGTCAATCGAGCACCTGAGTACGCAGGTTGACCGAGTGAACCTGTTTCAATTGTTTCGCCGCTGAAGCTTTCGCCAGTTGCGCGAATCAGGACTGGATTACGACTTGCCATGATTAGTTCCTCCCGTGGGACGAGTATCGTCACCATCTACTTAATTTCTACCCCAAATATAACCTGTTAAACCAGGAAATGAGCGGCTCAGGCCCAAGGACTTAGCCACAAATTCCTTGAATTTGGTACCCCTGGTCGGACTTGAACCGACACTGGCACGATTTTAAGTCGTGTGCCTCTAACCGATTGGGCTACAGGGGCGTGGTGTTTTCCACCGCTTAATCCTGACAGGTTATGTCAGAACTTCCTAACTGGGGTTGGAAACTAGGGCTCGGGCAATTCCATCGAGGATGTCGCGCTCGGAGACAACCACTTGCAAAAGCCCAGTCCGAGCCATAATTCGATCAAGCACCAAAGCGCCTGATCCGATCACATCAATTCGCCCTTCATGCATCGGACCTAAAGTTGCTCGCTGCGCCCGAGTCATAGTCAATAGTTCACTTGTGACGCGATGAACTTCTTTGGTCGAAATGCAACTGCCATGAATTGCTTCTGAATCATATTCAGTAAGACCAAGTGCCAGAGCTGCAACGGTTGTTACTGAACCAGCTAGGCCTATCAAACTTTTTGCTTCTGCAATCGGCACAGCCAGGTAAGCCTGATCAATCGCAGCATCTATGTCTGCAGTGGCTGCTGCAATTTGCTCGATGGTGGGTGGATCACTTACTAAATGTCGTTCGGTCATTCGAACGCAGCCGACATTTGTGCTGATTGCTGCGGTTGGTTTTGAAGTACCGAGAACAAATTCGGTTGAACCGCCGCCAATATCTATTACAAGATAAGGCGCAGTTGGGGCCTGGGCGAAATTCAATAGATCAGCCGTGGCACCCAAAAATGAAAGTTCTGCTTCTTCATCGCCACTGATAATGTCTGGTTCAATTCCAAGTCGAGCCTTAATTCCAGCAACGAATTCGCCACGATTTGAAACATCTCGACTGGCGCTAGTTGCAACAAATCGAACAAGTTCAGGTTTATGCTGCGCGATTAACTCTGCGTACGTATCGATAGCCACAAAAGTTCTAGTTAATGCTGCTTTAGAAAACTCTCCAGTTTTGTCTACGTTTTCACCTAGTCGAACAATGACCATAGTTCGCACGACATCCGTTAGCTTTTCATTTTCAATATCAGCAATTAATAAGCGAATTGAATTTGTGCCACAATCAATTGCTGCCACTCTCAATGTCTTCACCTCCACATGGTCCAGTCTGTCCCCAGTCTTTGAGCATAGCCAGCGCAATATCTCCGAGTGGATTCACGCCTGGCCCGGCAGCAAGTGAATGTCCAATTAATACATGCAGGCACTTCACACGCGTGGGCATACCGCCTGCGCTTATGCCGGCAATCTCTTCCACGTGTTCAATTGCTTCTCGCCCTTCTAAATAAATTTGATGAGCGGCTTCATAACTTGCAGCTAGTTCAGGGTCTGCGGCTAACGCATCTGCTAATTCTTTCATCACGCCATTTGCTTCAAGTGTGCCAATTGCTCCCGTTGCCTTAGGGCAAGTCATGTAATAAAGAGTTGGAAAAGGTGTGCCATCGTCCAATCGAGGCGAAGTTTTTAATACGTCTGGTTGCCCACAGGAGCAGCGATGTGCCACGTCAATAACACTTCTGGGGTCGCGGCCAAGTTGGGCACGGACCGCTGCAAAATCTTCTGGAGTAAGCATGGTGGTGGAGCTATTGCGGAAGATCGTCGGATTGCACAACTAATGGATCATCAGCTGGTGGTGGATTATCTGCAAGTTTGGTACTGCTCCATAACTTTGTGTACCAGGCCGAATCATCATTTGGGATCAATGCGCCAGGTACTCCAGTAATCGCAGTATTGGTCTCTTCATCGAGAACCACGAATCCAATCTCACCTGGGAAAACATAATTTAGGCGTTCCCGAGCTAAGGCTTGGAGATAAGCCGGGTCCGTTAGTCGCGCCCGGCGGTCATTCAAATCATCGATCTTGGCTTGCTGGGAAACTACTTGCTGTTCCAGATCCTTGATTTCGCGCCGTTCTTGTATCAAAGCGCGCAGTGGAACCGCCAAAGTTAGCATGATAAATACGCCCGCAAGAATCATTGCAATTGCGCGCACATTTATTCTGGAAGTGATCCTTGGAGAAGTTGCCACATCTTAATTGTGCCGTGCTTAGCCCTTGAAACGAGGGAATGCGCTACGTCCGGCGTATCGTGCCGTTTCATCAAGGTCTTCTTCAATCCGCAATAACTGGTTGTACTTAGCAACACGATCGGATCGAGCTGGGGCACCACTTTTGATTTGGCCACAATTAAATGCAACCGCGAGATCTGCAATTGTGGTGTCTTCGGTTTCACCGGAACGGTGGCTCATCATTGTGGCAAATCCAGCGCGATGTGCCATTTCAACCGACTCAGCCGTTTCAGTAAGTGAACCGATTTGATTAACTTTCACCAGAAGTGCATTTGCAGACTTAAGTTCAATGCCCTTGGCAATCCGTTCGGTATTTGTAACGTAATGATCATCGCCAACAATTTGAATTTGATCTCCCATTACGGCTGTGAAATGCACCCAGGAATCCCAGTCATCTTCAGCAAGTGGATCTTCAATCGAAACAATTGGGAAATCTTTAACCAATTGGACATACAGTTCAATCATTTGTTCGGTTGACCGAGCCGTTCCTTCAACATGGTAGCTACCATTCTTGAAGAACTCAGTGGCAGCAACGTCCATCGCAAGTGCAACATCAGTTCCTAATTTGAATCCAGCTTTTGTGATCGCTTCAGAAATTAATTCAAGTGCCGCGCGATTACTTGGCAAGTTAGGTGCAAATCCGCCCTCATCACCTAGGCCAGTTGAAAGTCCACTAGTTTTCAAGACACTTTTTAGTGAGTGGTATACCTCAGCGCCCATTCGTAGCGCATCATGAAAAGAATCTGCGCCAATTGGTGCGATCATAAACTCTTGAAAATCAACATCGCTATCGGCATGAGCTCCACCATTAATAATGTTCATCATAGGTACTGGTAGCAAGTGAGCATTTGGGCCGCCAATGTAACGATACAAAGGTAGTCCAGATGATTGCGCTGCAGCTTTTGCAACTGCCAAAGAAACGCCAAGAATTGCATTCGCACCTAAGCGGGCTTTATTTGGCGTGCCATCTAGTGCGATCATGGTGTCGTCAATAGATCTTTGGTCTGTAGCGTCAAAGCCAATTACGGCCGGCATGATTTCATCCTCGATTGCGATGACTGCTTTGATTACGCCCTTACCTAAATAGCGTTCGTCACCGTCGCGCAATTCGACAGCCTCAAATGCGCCAGTTGATGCGCCAGACGGTACTGCAGCTCTACCAACACTGTCGTCATCAAGAGTAACTTCAACTTCAACCGTTGGGTTGCCGCGGGAATCTAAAATTTCTCGGGCTCTAACATCAGAAATACTTGACACAGGATGACTCCAATAGATTCAAAAAATTACTCCGCGGTTTTATAGCCGTTACATAAAGTCTAGTGATTTTCATTCAGCCCTTGAAAGACAGTTAATTAAAGGCCTTCAGATTCTCGGACTCTGGCTCGATAGCGCGTCATTTCTGCTCGAAGCACTGATTCCGCCTCAATGTCCACCTCGCGAGCAAGTTCAACTGTGGCGACCAGTAAAGCTGCCACAGTTTCTTGATTCACTTCCCCAATTACGTTACGTAGTCCTTCTTTAATATTTTCGTCACCAGCAACAATTCCACTTTTTCGAGCTCGATAAATAAGTTGAGTTGCAAGTTGTAATGCAGGCATCGCCTGTGGCACTCCGTCTGTTACCGAATCCCGCTGCTTTTCTTCTTGTTTAACTTTTGCCCAGTTCGCTTCAAGTTCTTCACTTGACGTAACCACTAGATCAGTGAAAACATGCGGGTGGCGGCGAACTAACTTGTCTACAACCCCTTGCGCAATTGCATCCAATGAAAATGTTGGATCGGTTTCCTGTGCGATTCGAGCGTGAAACACCACTTGCAAGAGCAAGTCGCCAAGCTCTTCGCGTAACGACCCTAAGTCACCTTGGTCCATTGCCTCTAACGCTTCATAGGTTTCTTCGAGTAGATAGCGGGCAAGGCTTGCATGAGTTTGCTCGGCATCCCAAGGACAGCCGCCAGGACTTCTCAGTTGGTCCAACATCTGGACCAACTGTTCAACAGGTGAATTCATAATCCATTTAACCTAATGAGATAGGTAGCGGAACTGCCAATGATTCATCACCCGGTGTACTGATGAGATTAGTTGGATCCCACTTGCCAAATCTAGGGTTTAGTTCTACGTTCAACTCTGTGCTCAGAATTGTTAAGTAATCAAAAAGAGCTTGGGTGCGGGTTTGTCTATCTGCACCGGGCGCTAATTTATCCATCAGCGCTCGCTGTACCAAGATTTCGTACATAAAGCCATCGATATCATCAGCAGGAACTGCATTCTGTGAAGCTAGTTGCGCTTCAATAGTTTCTTTTGCATACTGTGCGAAAACTTCTTCCTTGTAGGCAGTCACATCAAGGTCTGTGATGTTGATACCTTCGCGAGCAACTACTTCTTCAAGAAGTGAGACAAGCACAAAATGATCTACGGCACGTTGATTGATTTGAATCAAACTTGGAACTTCGGTAATCAAAGCAGGATCAGTAACTTGAATTTGAGCACGGACTTTGTCAACGCGCTCTGAAACTTCCGAGGCTAGAATTATTTTGCCATTTACTACAACGGCGCTACCGGCAAGCTTTGGCGAATCGGAGCATCCGGTAAGAACTGCAACGCCGAGAACCATAGTTGCAACTAAACGAAGTTTCACAGATGTTCCTTTCAAGAATCAACTTCTTAATTTTATTACGAAGATGCAACTGTTGATGACACCCAGGTATTAACCCATTCCACAAGGTCAATGTCTGCAGCCTGGCTTGCTGATCCAATCAGCGCACCCTTAGGTCTAGGCACCACAATCGTACGGGTTGCAGGCTTTATGACAGATCCTGGATACAACCGGTTTAAGCGAAGCGCTTTAGATTCGGGCAACTCAACAGGTGAAAACTTCACATGGCTAGATGTCGCTATCACTTCAGTTATGCCGACAGCATGTAATGAAACTCGCAATCTTGCAATCGAAATCAGAGTTTCAACTGGAGCTGGCATTGATCCATACCTATCTGCCAATTCCTCAACTACACCAGTGACGTCTTCATTAGTTCGGGCATCTGCCAGGCGTCGATAGGCCTCAAGACGAAGTCTCTCTTCTGGAACGTATGTGTGTGGCAAGTGCGCATCAACTGGCAGTTCGACTTTTACTACATCTTCGACGATTGCCGCGCCACCGGTTTTTACTTCTTCAACCGCTTCACTCACTAGGCGCACATATAAATCAAAGCCAACATCTGCAATGTGACCACTTTGTTCACCACCAAGTAAATTGCCAGCACCACGAATCTCCAAGTCCTTCATGGCAACTGCCATGCCTGATCCCAAATCCGTATGCGCTGCGATGGTAGACAGTCGATCATGTGCATTCTCGCTAAGTGGCTTATCCGGGGCATATAAGAAATAGGCATAACCACGTTCCCGACTTCGACCAACACGTCCCCGCAACTGATGCAACTGGGACAAGCCAAATGTGTCAGCGCGGTCAACAATCAAGGTGTTTGCATTTGGAATATCTAAACCACTTTCGATAATCGTTGTGGAAACCAAAATGTCGAATTTGTGTTCCCAAAAATCAACAATGATTTGTTCCAGGGCAGTTTCATTCATCTGTCCATGCGCAACTGCGATCCGCGCTTCCGGAACTAATCTTGCTAACTTGCTTGCAACTCGATTAATGCTTTCCACACGATTGTGAACAAAGAATATTTGCCCCTCACGTATAAGTTCTCGGTGAATTGCTGCCTTGATGAATTTTTCGTCATACGGGCCAACTGTGGTTAGCACCGGCTGGCGCTCTTCGGGTGGCGTTTGTATTGTTGACATCTCGCGCAGTCCAGTTACTGCCATTTCTAAAGTGCGGGGAATTGGTGTCGCCGACATAGTCAGCATGTCAACATTGGTGCGAAGTGCCTTTAAATGCTCTTTGTGCTCTACGCCAAATCGCTGCTCTTCATCAACAACCACCAGGCCAAGATCCTTGAAGCGAACTTCAGGATTGAAGAGGCGATGCGTACCAATCACTATGTCAATCGAACCAGCTGTAATTCCACTCATGACTTCGCGGACTTGGGCATCAGTTTGAAAACGTGAAAGTGCCGCTAATTTAACTGGGAATTGTGCGTATCTGCGAGAAAAAGTTTCGAAGTGTTGTTGCACTAAAAGTGTGGTGGGCACCAGAATCGCAACTTGTTTGCCATCTTGGACGGCTTTGAACGCGGCCCGGACCGCAATTTCGGTTTTACCGTAACCCACATCACCACAGACCAACCGATCCATCGGAATGTCATTTTCCATATCACGCTTAACTTCATCAATAGTTACAAGTTGGTCAGGAGTTTCCACATATTCAAAAGCATCTTCAAGTTCCCTTTGCCAAGGGCTATCAGGCGAGAATGCAAATCCCTTACTTGCCATTCGCGCCGCATAAAGTCGAATTAGTTCTCCAGCAATCTGTCTAACGGCTCGGCGAGCCCGTGATTTAGTTGCTGCCCAATCACCACCACCAAGTCGGTTAAGTGAGGGTGCTTCCCCACCGACATATCTAGTTACTTGGTCGAGTTGGTCACTTGGAACATAAAGGCGATCACCTCGTTGTCCACGCTTACTCGCTGCGTATTCAATAACTAAATATTCGCGTGTGGCATTAGCCACAGTTCGCTGGGACATCTCGATGTATTTCCCAACACCATGCTGTTCGTGAACAACATAGTCTCCGCTTTTTAGTGTCAGTGGATCAATAACTATTCGACGCTTACTCGGTAATGAACGATTTTCTTTTGAGGCATCGCGGCTGCCAAACAGATCTACTTCAGTAACTAAAACTAAACCGGCGGATTTAACATTAATCCCGGAACTTTGATGACCGACAGTAACTTCTATAACTTCATCATTTAAGTCCACAGTGAGTTCTTCACTCTGGCGCGCAGGAATTCCCAGTTCCATCAGAGTTGCAACTAAGCGTTCGGTCGAACCGTGACCTGCCATACAAACAGCTACTCGCGAACCTGATTTCCACCATTCGCGAATGTCTACAACGAAGTCTTCAATTTTGGATCGGTAATCCGGGGTTGCCTCAATATTTGGTGATTCATCCTGGGGGCCGGCTAAAGTCGTCAGGCCGAGCCAAGCATGTGAATTGCTATTGTCGCGAAGTTCTCGATAATCGCGGAAGGCACTTGCTTTCAAGTCAATCGGCGAAACATTTCCTGCTGTTGCATTACTCCAAGAGGCTTCGAGAAATTCAGCACTGGTGGAAACTAATTCATATGCTCGGGTTTCTAGTCGCTCAGGTTCTGCCTCGATGATCACAGACTTTACGTCGATAACGTCAATAAGCATTTCAAGTTTGGGTACCAAAACTGGGATTAAACTTTCCATACCCTCAGCTGCGATCCCAGCCGCAATCTTTTCCAGCATCTCAGATAACTCTGGATGTGCACTGACCATACTTGCTGCCATTGCGGCCACCGCATCAGTGATTAACAGTTCACGACAGGCAGTTGCGAAAATTCGATCTACTGCGATTCCAAGAGAGCGTTGATCTGCAATCGAGAAACTGCGAATCTCTTCGACAGTGTCGCCCCAAAACTCAACACGTAATGGATGTTCTAGCGCAGGTGGGAAGAGATCAACAATTCCGCCCCGAACTGCGAACTGGCCACGTCGATCGACTAAGTCGACTCGATCAAATCCCAATCGAGACAGTTCGGTAACTAGGCGCTCAAGTGAAAAGTCATCTCCCGTTGCAATGTTTAATGCCGGGACGTCACCAAGGCCCGCAACTAGTGGCTGAATGAACGCTCTGGCGCTTGTGACTAAAACTAAAATTGGCGCAACTTCGTTTGGGTGTGCGAGTCTGCGCAAAACTGCCATGCGACGACCAACTGTGTCGCTACTTGGACTCAATCGCTCATGTGGCAAGGTTTCCCAAGCTGGAAACACTGCAATGTTTTCTTCCGCCACAAAGTCAATAAGTGAATTAGCTAGATCCTGTGCAGCCCGTTCAGTTGCTGCAATTAAAACCACAGGACTGGACTTAGCAATAGTTGCGGAAATGTATGGAATCGCGCTCTTGGTGATTGCTAACCGGACTTTAAGCCCTGAACTCAAATCGGTCAGGGCATCTTGAACAACCTTGTCTTTGGTAATTGCATCACTTACTAACTTAAGTGTCATTAATTTTTCAGCGCCAAAGCAATTGTGGAAGTTAGCTCGGGGCGACAGATCAAAATATCTTTAACCTGTAAGTTCACTTTATTTAGTTCGATCTGAGTGCCACTACAGTCAGTTACTGAAAGTCCATTGTGAACAGCAATTCCAAGTGGGGCTGCCAAATCCCATTCAAAAAACCCGCCTGAGTTGAAATAGGCGTCAGCTTTGTCAGACAAAATGGCACCAACTTTTGCGCCAACTGATCCCATGGGAATTATTTCCACACGACCTCGCTCTGGAAAAGTTTCTTCAAGCTGCTTAATAACTGCATCGATCTCGCGAGGCGGTCGGCTGCGCGATAC
>CANLIF010000006.1 GCA_947491175.1 Actinomycetota bacterium | reverse complement strand
CAATCACATTTGCAGATATCAGAATTTCACGCAGCCGTGCTGAAGCGTCACCAATGTTTCCAATTGGAGTTGCCGCAAGAAATAACTGACCTGACATTCCTCCATCATTCCCTAAATTGGACGACGTCCGAATCATTCCCTAAATTGGACGACGTCCGAATCATTCCCTAAATCGGAAGAGGCCTGAATCGTTCCCCAAACTAGAACAACTCCTGTACTTTTAAGCAGTGGAGACAACCGAGGGCGAACAGCTTGAATCAAAGCGAACTGCCTTTGACTTGGATATAAAGACCTCACCTGCAGGCGGTTGGGCTGGCTGGCGCGGACCAATAGCAGCAACTGGTTTAGCTGCCCTCTTGCGATTGCCCTACCTGGGTCAACCCCACGCCATAATTTTTGACGAAACTTATTACGTAAAGGACTCTCTGGCCCTTTTGAGTTTTGGACATGAACGAAAAGTCATCGAAGGTGCTGACGCTGCGTTACTGGCTGGCAATGGTGAAAACTTTCTGAGTATTTTTACGGATGCCGCGTCTTACATAGTTCATCCGCCTGTCGGTAAGTGGGTAATTGCTAGTGGTGAAGCGATCTTTGGGGCAACGCCCTTTGGCTGGCGAATCGCAATAGCGATACTGGGTATTTTGAGCGTGCTGTTAACTGCGCGAATTGCCCGCAGACTTACCAACTCAAATTTCATTGGAACCGTCGCAGGATTGTTACTTGCGCTGGATGGATTACACATTGCAATGAGTCGTACCGCGTTACTAGATACCTCGCTATCCTTCTTTGCATTATGTGCTTTTGGATTTTTGATCATAGATAGAGACTCAGCAAATTCTGGATGTTCTAAAAATTGGCGCTGGGCAATGGTGGTTGCACTTGGCTTCGCGTGTGCCACAAAATGGAGTGGCGTTTACTTTGCAGCGGCTTTTGGAATCTTGATGTTGGTTTGGGATTACGAGCGCCGGAGTAAGCGTCTTGAAGGGTTTAGTGCTTGGTTTGTTAAAGATTTTTTGCCTGCTCTTTTGATGCCACTTGTCATCATTGTGATTTATATTTCCAGCTGGGTTGGTTGGTTTCGGAGCGCAGGTGGTTGGAACCGTAACTGGGCGCAGGAAAATAATGCAACTTCATGGGTGCCAGATTCTTTGATGAGTCTGCTTCACTACCACCAAGACATGTTGAGTTTTCATACGAATTTAGTTACTCCACATAGTTATGCTTCCAATCCCTGGACCTGGCCATTGATGATTAGGCCAACAAGTTTTTACTATGAGACTGATCCAACTTGCGGTGCTGACAAATGTTCACAAGAAGTTATTCCACTTGGTAATCCTCTAATTTGGTGGGCTGGAGCTATTGCACTGGGAGTCATTGTTTACTTTGCAGTTGTTCGCAGGCAAAGTGCTGCCCTGCCAATTGCCGTGGCATTTGCAGCCGGATGGATACCTTGGCTGTTTTTCTACGAGCGAACCACTTTCAGTTTCTACTCAGTTGTGTTCATTCCATACACTGTGATGGCTTTGGCGTTAACGCTTTATTTTGCAAACCAGAGCCTGCAAAGCGATAAGCCGATTGCCTGGCGCTGGCCGACCTTAAACTTTCTCATTGTTTGTGCAATATTGACCGCATTTTTTTATCCGATTCTGACTGGACATTCAATCAGTTACGAGCTGTGGCACTTGCGGATGTGGCTGCCTACCTGGGTTTAGTTGCTAATTGATTTAAAAGATCGAAGTCGCAAACTATTAGTCACTACAAAAACACTGGAAAATGCCATGGCTGCTGCTGCGATAACTGGCCCGAGTAACCCGAGCATGGCAAGTGGTATCGCAGCCACGTTGTAGGCAAATGCCCAGAACAGGTTTACCTTTATGGTTCGCATCGTTGCTCTAGATAACTCAATTGCATCCACGGCTGTTGCCATGGTTGAACGCAACAACACTATGTCAGCGGCGCTTGCTGCAACATCTGCGCCAGTTCCCATGGCCAAACTTAGGTGCGCTTTTGCTAAGGCTGCGGCATCGTTTATGCCGTCCCCAATCATTGCTACAAAATGACCTTGGTTTTGAATCTCTGTAACTAATTCAAGTTTTGCTGCTGGTGAACTGTTGGCAAAATATTTAGCAATTGAAAGTTGGTTGCTTACTTTTTGCACAGCCACTTCATTGTCACCGGAAGCCACAATTGGAGTAATTTTTAGTTGATTCAAATGTGCCAAGGCTTGAATTGCACTGGGATCAAGCGCATCAGCCAGCGCAATCACTGCAACTGCTTGGTCATCTCGATTCACTACTACAACACTGTCACCACGAGATTGGAATCGATCTGTGGCTTCGGCAAAATCCCCTACTGGAATATCGAGCCACTTAGGCGATCCCAATGCGCAATCGTGGCCAGCAACTAAACCTTGTACCCCAGATCCACCTACCGTGTGGACTTCACTTGCCGTCTCGGTTGTGAACTCGAATTTGCGGGCATGTGTACGCAGACTGGTAGCAATTGGATGTGTCGAACTTGCCTCTAGTGCATCCACGATTTGCCACAACTTGTCTGGCTCAATCTCGCTGAAAACTTCAACAACACTCATTCGTCCATCAGTAAGAGTTCCAGTCTTATCCAAGATGATGACATCAATTTTTTGGCAGGACTCAATCGCATGTGGCCCACGAATCAAGATTCCAAGTTGCGCTCCCCGGCCCGTTCCAACTAGAAGTGCAGTTGGCGTAGCAAGTCCGAGGGCACATGGGCAGGCAATAACTAGCACTGCAATGCCAGTTGTGATGGCAAAACCTGAATCACCAGTCAAAGAAAACCAAGTCATGGCAGTCAGTAGTGCAAGTAAGACAACTATGGGAACAAAGATCTCAGAAACTCGATCAACTAAGCGGGTGACTTCGGCTTTTCCGGTTTGCGCTTGATGTACTAGTCGTGAAATGCCGGAAAGCACAGTGTCCTTGCCAACTGCTTTTGCTTGTATCGTCAGCGCACTATCGATTAACACCGTGGCACCAATTACATCGTCACCAACATTAACTGCGACAGGAAGTGATTCGCCAGTCACTAACGAATTATCGACATGACCAGAACCTGAAATAACGATCGCATCAACTGGAATTTGACTCCCGGCTGGAACATATATCGTGTCCCCAACTTCGACATCTTCGATTGCAGTATTCATCTGCTGGCCATGTTTAAGAACTAACGCAAATTTTGGATTTAAACTCGCCAGATTCGCAATCGCTTTTTGAGACTGTTCCCGAGCTCTGTGCTCTAAGTACTTTCCAAGCAGCACCAAGGTCGTGACGCCAGCAGTAACTTCAAAGTAAAGACCTGGATGCGCCAGCTGGTTTCGAGTTGGGAAGAACTCGGCGTTCATAGTCATGCCCACATCTCCTGCAGATGTAAACAAGACCGCCCACATCGACCACAGGTAGGAAACTAAAACACCCAGACTGACCAATGAATCCATGGTCACTGCGCGGTGCCGCAAATTTAAAAAAGCTGCCTGATGAAACGGCCAGGCTCCCCACGTTGCAACTGGTGATGCCAATGCTGCACAAACCCATTGCCAATAACTGAACTGTATTGTTGGCATCATGGAAATCGTCATTAGTGGAATCGTTAGTGTCGCTGCAGAAATCAATCTAATTCGAAATTCGCGCACCGTATAAAGTTCGACGGCTTTACCAGAAACTGAAGCCGTATATCCAGTTTTTTGAATTGCTGCGATTAATTGCTCGTTTGAAATTTCTGAGTCAACATCTGCAAAAGCAACGCCGGTTGCATAGTTAACGGATGCTCTGACACCGGCAATCTTTTCTAACGATTTTTCAACGCGACGTGAGCAAGATGCGCAGGTCATTCCACCTACGCTGAGTTCAACGCTTCTGGCTGACATTAGTTGGAAACGAGCTCGTATCCGGCTTCATCGATAGCGGTAGCAAGAAGCGTTTGATCCATAGCGGTTTCAGAAGTGATCGTTACTTGACCAGTTTCCAAATCAACTTCAACTTCACTCACAGAAGGCAGCAGTGACAACTCCATAGTTACTGCGGAAACACAATGTCCACAAGTCATTCCCGACACATTGATTGTGGTTTGCATTTTGTTCTCCTTTGCTTGCTTAATTCTACCGCGAAGGAGTTATTCGTTGACAGCGCGCTTTTCTGCAACCTCTGGATAGGTCTGTGCCGCTGCAAGGGCTGCTTTGCGAGCCTTTTCCATTGCAATTGCACGAGCCTCTTCTAGCCGCTTTTGTGATTCCTGAATTCGCTGCGCCCGCTGGGATTTAAGTAACTCAGCTTGTTCCACCATGTCTTGACCGGTCCATGGTTTTTCTGAATCAATCACTCGAGAATACGTAGTCGCCTTGTCTGCTTTTACGTAAGAAGGAAGTGGGGTTTCAACCGGCTGCCAAGTTCTTCTAGTTTCAGTTACCGAGTGGCTGAGCGCAATAACTTCAGTGCGGTGATCTGGAATAGCAGCCTGAGTTCTAGGCACTGTTTCATCTTCACTTTGTTCTTGGCGAATCAGACGTGGCGCATCTTTTGCGTTTCGCGCAGCAACTGTGGCAAATCCAGCAATTAGTAGAGTTGGCGCTGAAATCCAGAAAACTGAAATTCTTCCAGCCGCACTCAAAACAATTGTTGCAACTAAGGCGGTGAACAATATCATTGCAGCTCTGCGGCGGCGAACGAATGCAATCTGTCGAGGTGACATAGGTTCACGCTGTTGCCAACGCCATTTGACGGTTAACTCACCATCTTCGCGAAGGCCTTTTTCAACTTGAGCACGGTCATGACTCTTTAACCAGATCGGAACTAAGACAACGGCCCACATCACCACAACGATGAGATATAACAAACCGGTCATGGATATTTACGGTACGGCGTAATACCCAATATCTTTCGGAACTAAAGGGTTATCGGGTGCTCGTGTCGCGCTGCCTGAAGATATGCTCGATCACCGAGCCCGAGATGGTGTCAGGCATCATGACGTAAATATTGTGATCGCGCCACTGCCGATTGATGTGCAAGAAGTCTGGTCGGATGCCTTCGAAGGTGTAGCCAAGACGAATAGCCAAACGGTTGCTAGGAATATTCTCAGGCCGCACTGCGATTTCAATTCGGTGTAGCGCAAGGGTTTGCAACAAGTGATCGGTGACTAAAGCTGCAGCAGTAGTCATCACTCGCTTATCCGAGACTGACTCATCAATCCAATAACCAAAGTGGCAACCTCGAAGCGATCCGTAAGTTATGTCTGAAACGTTGATCTGACCGACAAAGATCCCTTGATATTCGACAACAAATGGCATTGTCCTACCATCCCTGGCTTCAGCTAACATCCGCTTTGCACTTTGACGAAAAGTTGGCGGTGGTTCGATGCTGGGCATAGGCGATGTGGCTTCCCACTCTTGCAGCCAGTCGTTATTAACTTTTCGCAAGTGTTGCCATCTTCGGGAATCACGAACCCGCAGTGGCCTAACTTTTATGTCACCGTGGCTCAAAGCGATCGGCCAAGCTTTTGTCACCTTTTCACCTTAGTTATTCATCACTCAAGTCATCAAGTTGCATAACTTTTACAGTGTCGCCAGCATTCAAGCGTACAATTCTGGCAGGCACAACTATGAGGGCATCTGCCGTTCCCAAACCAGCTAATGGGTGGTCATTGTCGTTCTCTAACGACTTAACGACTGGAAAATTTCCAGAACGAGAAACATGCGCCCGCACGTAACGCGCATCATCACCGGCTCCAGCCACAGTGCTCTCTAATCGAGCTTCAATTATCCGGTGGTGCAACTTGCTATGCCCCATAAGTCTTCTGATTAAAGGGCGCACAAAAACATCAAAGGAAAGTAGCGCCCCAATCGGGTTGCCTGGCAGCACAAAAATTGGAGTTGAATCAGGCCCAATCACACCAAAGCCTTGAGCTCCGCCTGGCATCATGTTGACGCGAGAAATTTCCACGCGTCCAAGCTGCCTGAGCACGTTTGTCAGTAGGTCGTAGTCTCCAGCATTCATGCCACACGCAGTAATTATGACGTCAGCCCTAACGAGCTGGTCTTCGATTGTGGATCTAATCAAGTCTGAATCACTTTGTAGTGGGCCAACTCGAAATGTCATCGCACCTGCTGCGGTTGATGCAGTAGTTAACGCGATGCCATTGATGTCAGGGCGAAGGTCTTCCATAGTTCCTGGATCGGCTAAGTCACTTCCCACAGTCAAGATAACAACTCGAGGTTTAGGGTGCACCCAAATTCGACCTAAGTTTGCTGCAGCCAACAGGGCAACATGTCTTGCGCCAATTACGGTTCCTTGCGGCAGTAAAACATGTTCATTGCCATCATCATCAGTTGTTACTTGTTCCGCCAGAACGCATCCAACCGAACCCAGTAAGCCAACTTCCAAAGATTCCAAAGGCGAGACATTTGCCAACACTGCTTCTAAGTGTTGCTCGACTGATCGCATTAAATCTTGCCTGAAAGATATGAAGTTAACCAAGCACGAAGGTCTGGGCCTAAGTCGTCGCGATCAAGTGCAATTGAAACCACACTCTTTAGGTAGGAAAGTTTGTCACCTGTGTCATATCGTTTGCCGCGGAAGACGACAGCATGAACACCACCGCCAGATTCAGCTGGCAAATCAATCAGCGCTGCTAAAGCATCAGTTAATTGAATTTCGCCACCACGGCCGGGCGCAAGATTTTCTAATAATCCAAAGATCGCTGGGTCAATAACGTATCTGCCAATTACTGCGAGATTACTAGGGGCTGTTCCCGCCACTGGTTTCTCAACTAATTCTGTGACTCTAACAATGTCTGGGTCGTCGGTTGCTACAGTTGCCGCACAACCATACAAATGAATTTGATCGTCTGGAACTTCCATTAATGCCAAAATGCTGCCACCAAATTTGGCCTGAGCTGCATACATCTGCGGCAAGATCGGCGTTTTGGCATCAACTAAATCGTCACCAAGCAAAACTGCAAACGCCTGATTACCCACATGCGCTTTTGCCATACTCACCGCGTGGCCTAATCCCATTGGGACTCCTTGACGCACGTAATGCATGGCAGCCAAATTAGCTAAGTCCGAAATCTTACTTTGCATTTCAAATGCGCCACGATCGGCCAAAGTCTGTTCTAGGCTCGGTGATCGATCGAAGTGATTTTCTAAAGTTTCCTTATTTCGGCCAGTCACAAAAAGAACATCAATTATGCCGGATGCCACTGCTTCTTCAACTACGTATTGAATTGCTGGTTTATCTACAACGGGAAGCATTTCTTTTGGAGTTGCCTTAGTAGCTGGCAGAAACCGGGTGCCTAATCCCGCTACTGGAATTACGGCTTTACTAATTGCGCCCCTGTTGCTCATACCTAGACTTTACTGGCAATACGGTTAAGGGATGGTAGGTCGTTCCAAAGACACAGTGCGCGAGCAAACAATATCGACACGATCTTCGCGAAGTAGTGCAGAAATTTTTGCCGCTGGATTAGCAATCGCAAATCACGACTGGGCGAATTTGTGCCAGGGCCAACTCGTGTCCTGTTTTGTTTCCATGGCAACCGAGCCACCAACAACGCAACTTCGCACAAATTTGCAGCAACTTGGCAAAGATGTTGCGCTTCCGATTATGAAACCTGGAAATTCCTTATCGTGGGGATTTGACGGCGCAGAATTGATCGGGAACAGTTACGGAATTCAAGAGCCGGCGGCGGCTGAAATCGACATTTCGCAAGCAAGCGCAATTATCATCCCTGCACTTCGGGTCGGACGTGATGGCTCTCGATTAGGCAGAGGGGCTGGTTATTACGACCGCGCACTTGCTAATGTGCCAAAGCATAATTCAGGTGGACCAATTCGAATTTGTCTGGTCTTTGATGACGAAGTTGATGATTGCGTTCCAAGTGAATCTCATGATGAACTAATCGATGTCATCGTGACACCAAGTCACGTACTTCGAATTACCTAAATTTGCGTTAAGTAAATATGTAACGTCCTAAAATGATTCCAAAACCAGCAGCTGCGACACTGCTAGTTATCAAAATGACTGCATAAACCATCGCTGGTCTAAATGCTTGAGACTTGAGCCTTCGATGCAACTGCAGACTGACTCCACTAAATGTTGTTAGGGCGCCACAGAGGCCAACACCCAGAATAACTTGCCATTCCCCCGGGAGAATTAACACTATTCCTAATAAAAATGCACCAATGACATTTACTATGAGAGTCGCAAGTGGGAAAGCAGATTTTCCCACTGGAGGCAAGTGGAACTCAAGTGCAAACCTAATAAAGCCACCAAGTGCTGCCGCAAGAACAAATAAAATTAAGTTCATCGTCGATCACCCAGCAAACTGCCGATGTGTGTTGCTGCAATACCAACGGCAAATGTAGCTACTACGTAGGTGACTGAAATCAATGGCGTGTTTGCAAGGTTCAAAGTTTCAACTGCGATTGCTGAGAAAGTTGTAAAGCCACCGAGTACTCCAGTCACGACAAAGTGTCTGCGGGTTTCATGGTTCATGATTCTTGGTAATCCAGCTACTAAGCCAATCAGTAATGCTCCAGTTACATTGACGATAAATGTCGACCAAGGAAAAGATGTTTCACTTGGCGTTTGAATCCAGTAAGCAACTTGTAACCGAGCCAGCGAACCAATTACTGCCCCAAGTGCGGCAACGAGGCCAAATTTAAGCACTTGGGCTTGGGGTACTAGCTGGCGCTGGACTTGCTGCTGGAGTTGCTGCTGGACTCGAGTTGCTCTCAGTTGTAGCCGGGTTTGCAGAAGGTGTGGTTGCCGAAGTTGTGGCACCCCGCGAATCATTTCGGTAAAAGCCTGAGCCCTTGAAAACTACACCGACCGAGCCGTAAACCTTTTTTAATGCATCATTTTTGCATTCTGGACAAGTGGTTAGCGCATCGTCTGAAAAGGATTGGACTGCCTCAAGTGGCACATCGCATTGTCCACAAACGTATTGATAGGTAGGCATGGTTTCCTTTCGACTCCCGTAATCGTACCTGTGGACAAATCAACTCACGAAACCTGGATTTGGACTTATCGTGGCACAGTTATGAAAAACCTTGAATTTCTCCATCGTTACTATCCCTTGATAGTTAGATACCGGCGCTCCATTGCAGCTTCACTTGCTGGACTCGGGACCTTAGTTGCCCTGAGTTTGGTGGTTCCTGGACCTGGGTCTCAAACCAAAGTTCTTGTAGCAACGCAACCGCTCGCAGCTGGAACAACTTTGACCGCTTCAAATATCACAGAAAAATTCATTTTGGATGAATCATCTTGGGATACCTTGCAGTCTGAACCAACTGAATTAGTCGGACGAGTTTTAGCTCGCTCACTTGCGCCAAATCAACCGATTAGTAGCAACGACTTAGTGGGTTCTGCGCTGCTTACCGGACTGCCAAAAAACTACGTTGCTGTTTCGCTTCCAGTTAGTGCCAGTACGAGTAGTTCGCTACTAAATGTTGGCAATTTTATAGACGTGTACAGCGCTAGTAACGAGGGTTTAAACACCGGTATTTTAATTGCCTCACGAGCGAGGATTTTGGCAATTCCAAATCAAGTCAATGGTTCGATGTTTTCAAGTGGATCAACTAACAATGCGATCATCGTTGGCGTGGATTCCACCGCTGCGATAAGTATTGCTGGAAATGTTTCAAATCAAGGATTTACGATTGCGCTGCTACCTTAACCATGGTGTGGCGGAACATCCTCGAGTAATTCACGGTCCCGATTCGAAGGCGGCGCAACATCATCGCTGGTTTGTTCTGGAGTTAATTCAACTTCATCCAATAGCTCCCGCAATCGGGCAGAACTCTTGGCTTTTGCGTCAAAAGTTTCGTCGGGATCATCAGCCAAAGAACTCATACTCCTATGCTGATACCTAAGGTATAAAAAACCTAATCACCAATCAATTGTGAAAGGCAAATCATGGGCATCGTGTGGGACATCAATGTCGAGCGCCCAGAATTTCCTCAGCTCAAATCAAATCTCGAAGCGGATCTTGTGGTCGTTGGACTTGGTGGTTCAGGTTTAACCGCTCTGTTGCACGCTGCCGGGCGAGGCTTAAACATTATTGGCATCGACGCTGATCGCATTGCTGCCGGCGCAGCTGGACGAAACGGTGGCTTGTTGCTGGCTGGGATTGCAGACTTTCACCATAATGTGCGAAAAGATCTTGGCGTCGCTCGTGCGACTGCTCTCTATCAGCACACTTTGGATGAGATGGATCGAATCCAAGCAACTACCCCGCAAGCAGTTTCTCGAATCGGCGCCTTACGAATTGCTGAAGATGCAACCGAACTCGCAGATACCTATGCCCATCGCGATGCCTTGCTTGCTGATGGCTTCCCAGTTGAAGATTACGAAGGTGAGCAAGGTGTTGGAATTTTGATTCCAACTGATGGAACTTTTCATCCAGCCAAACGTGCAGTTCAGTTAGCAGAACTTGCCCAAGCTGCTGGTGCCCAGATTTTTACTCACTCACCTGCAAACAAAATTGAATCTGGTGTTGTCACAACTAATCAAGGCAGCATCCGCACAAAACATATTGTGGTTGCAGTTGATGGTAATTTAGGTAAAGTCTTGCCAGAAATTGCAGATCAAATTCAGCCCACTCGCTTGCAAATGATTTCGACTGAGCCAGAACTAAAACTTAATTTGAAATATGCGGTTTACACTCGGCAAGGCTGGGACTACTGGCAACAACTTCCAGATGGTCGGATTGCAATCGGTGGTGGCAGAGACCTTGCCATAGATCAAGAAGCCACTGATGTGGTTAAGCCAACGCAAATGATGCGCGATTACCTTGAACACAAACTCGAATCCATTGGTGCCACTGCTCTTGTTGAGCATCACTGGGCTGCAATTGTTAGTTACACCGCTTCTGGTTTACCTATTGTGAAACAAGTACAACCTGGCGTTTGGGCAGTTGGTGCATATTGCGGTACCGGAAATGTGGTTGGGGCACTTTTGGCGCGCAGTGTTGTGGATCAATGTATTGATGGCCACAGCCAAGTAGTTGCAGATTTTGTGAGTTAGTTGAGCACATGACCGAAGAAATATTGCCGACTGAAATTTGGCATAAGTTACGAGCTGAACACAAAGTAAAAGTTATGCCGTGGATTACTCCGCGCCTGGAGCGTCGCTCTCGACATGAAAGCCATCCAGTTGATGATTTTTTATTTGAGTATTACCCAATTAGCACGAACAAGTTGCTAACTTGGCATGCTGGATTTGGAATTTCACTTGCGGCAGCTGGATTTGAATTAGAAGCGTTCCCTTCTGGTAGCTATGAGTTCGCTGATAGCAAGATTCGGATTCAAAGTGAGTGGTTAACCAAGAACCAAGAAGCAGCGACAAATTTGCTTAACTTCTTAACTCAAACCCAACAGCGCCCAGTTCGTTCTGGTTGTTTTGGGTTGCACGAGTGGGCTATGGTTCTTGGATCCGATGACGTTAGACACGAAAAGTGGCCACTACGGCTGAGCCAGAAACAGATTCGCGCAACCATTGATGAAGTTGGATTGCGTTGCACACATTTTGACGCTTTTCGATTCTTCACTCCGACAGCTGCCCCACTTAATCCTCTTCAACTAACTCCAATCGATCGAAATGAAGTTGAACAGCCAGGCTGTTTGCATGCAAACATGGACCTCTACAAACATGCACAACGTTTTGCTCCAATTTTTGGATCAAACATTGTTCGTGCTGCATTTACCTTAGCAAAGGACATTCGAACCGTTGACATGCAAACTGCACCTTATGACTTAGCAGATCTCGGCGTAATTCCAATTCCAGTTGAGACTCAATCTGGTCGTGAAGAATTTGCAAACCGGCAATTGCAATTTGCGAGCCGTGCCCAAATACTTCGTACTGCGTTAATCGATGCATTGAAATCTGCGTATGTATTGGCAGAAATCAAGGGATAATTTCGATTTTCACAAAAACGGTAAGATTTAAGTTATGTCACGTCGCAGAGTTGATCCCCAGCCAGAGTCTGAAAAAGTAACTGGATCAGGAATTCGTGGTCGTCGGGCAGTTAAGGCAGACAAGGTTGCCACCATCACTGTTGAGAGCCCCCATGGTTTAGCGGTACTCAGCCACTCCGATCGCAGACTTTTGGCCATAGTGCTCGGTGTGACAACCGCAGCTGGAATTTTGAATAACACAAACGGAAATCCAGTTCTAGCTTTCCTTACCTCAGCCATCGCTTTGGGTTCGATAGCTCGCCTAGTAGTTCGAAGTGTGGAAGCGGTTAGTGATCGAATCGGTCGTGGCCTAAATGGCTTACTGCAATCATTGCTTGGAAACTTGCCTGAAATCTTTGTAATTCTCTTTGCGCTTAAAGCTGGGCTTTACGAAATTGTTAAAGCCACAATCGTCGGGTCTGTGATCGCTAACATTTTGCTTGTCATGGGCGTTGCATTCGTCGTTGGTGGGCGAAAGTATGGTCGGCAATCATTCAATGTGGTCTCTGCACGGCAACTTAGTATGTTGCTCGCACTTTCCGTTTTTGCGCTCGCCATTCCATCCTTAGCAGCAAGCTTTAACACCCCGGCTGTTGAATATGAACGAGAAATTACGGTAATCATTTCGCTGCTTTTGATAGTCCTGTTCCTGGCTTCGATCCCAGACACAATTCGTCATGCTGACCACGAATCACCTGTAACTGGAACTAGTGAGGCATTGGTCGCTGCCCGAGAATCTGATACACATGGTCAGTGGACCAGTAATGTTGCAATCTTGATGGTTTTAATTGCTATCACTGGCTCGATTGTGGTTTCAAGTTGGTTTGTCGAAGTATTGCCACCAGCCATGGCAACCTTAGGTATTTCGGAAGCCTTTGCTGGACTCATCATTGTGGCATTAGCAAGTAACGTTGTTGAAAGTTTTTCTGGTATTCAGTTAGCTGCTCGAGATCAACAAAGTTATGCCTTACAAATCATTTTGCAATCCCCGGTTCAAGTTGCAATGATCGTTGCGCCATTGATTGCACTTTCTGCTCCGCTAGTTGGCGCGGCAACATTTACGCTAGTGCTTTCGCCACTTCTTCTGGCAGTTATGTTTATGGCTGTCTTCATTGCCATCGTTGTGGTTTCTGATGGCCAATCAACTTGGTTTGAAGGTGCGGCCTTAATTACTTTGTATCTAGGTATTGCTACTGCATTCTGGTGGGGTTAGTTTTATGAAGTCAGTGACACAGTTGCAACAAGTGCAACCATGATCATTAATGACATTGATCAAGCAGTAACTACTCTTGCTTCTGGAAGATTGTGCGCGATTCCTACCGAAACGGTTTATGGTCTGGCAGCTAACGCCTTAGATGAATCAGCCGTTCTGCGCGTATTCATGGCCAAGGATCGCCCCAAAGATCATCCTTTGATCGTGCATGTTGCAACCGTACAAGACGCTGGCAATTGGATCGCTGAACTTCCGCAGTGGGCCATTGACTTAACGGCAGCAGTTTGGCCTGGACCACTAACTATTGTTGGGACACGTACCGCACTTGCCAGTGATTTAGTAACTGGCGGCCAAGGCACTGTTGCAGTTCGAGTGCCAAGCCATCCGATTGCGCAAGAGTTATTGAGCAAGTTAAAAATTCAAGGGGTTCAAGGTTTAGTCGCACCGAGCGCAAATCGGTTTGGACATGTTTCTCCAACAAGTGCCGCACATGTATTTGCTGACTTAGGTGAATACTTGTCCGCCAACGGTGATTTGATTTTGGATGGTGGCGATTGCCAAGTTGGTCTGGAATCTACGATCGTTCTAGCCACTGGCCCAGAGCCAGTGATACTTCGACCAGGCGCAATAACTTTGGCAGACGTTGAGCGAATCACTGGCGTTGCCGTTGCCGCTATTTCAACGGATGCACCGCGCGTAAGTGGATCTTTGGAATCGCACTATTCCCCAATAGCAAAAGTGGTGTTGATCGAAACTGGATCAACTATTGAATTTGGAACTACAGCCGGGTTTCTGGCTCTTGCGCAAATCCCAACTCCTGCTGGATTAGTTCGACTTGGATCTCCCGCAACCATTGCTGATTTTGCTCACGAGCTTTACGGATGCTTGCGAGCCGGCGATGACCTATATCTTGAAACGATTTATGTAGTTCCCCCAGTTGGGCAAGGGCTAGCGCAAGCCATTAACGATCGATTGCAGCGCGCTGCGTTCTAGCTAGCGAACTACGAACTCACCAATCGCATGGATGGCAATTCCTGCCAGTGCCCCAACAATCGTGCCATTGACACGAATGAACTGCAGATCTCTACCAACCTGAAGCTCAATTTTTTTTGCAGTGTCGCCAGCATCCCAGCGCGCAACCGTGTCACTAATGATGGCAGCTATTTCGTCACGATATCTATCCACCAGATGAGTTGTAGCATTTTCGATTGCGGTGTCGATGGTTTCTTGTAATTCGCGATCTGCCGAAACTTTAGTTCCAAAGTTTGAAATCAAGACTGTGACACGTGTCCGCAATTCACTTTCTGGGTTCGCAGCTTCTTGACGCAAAGTTTTCTTAGTGGAAATCCAGATATCAGAAATCGTATGGCGAACTTCTGGACGATCAACTAATCGCATCTTGGCTGCATTCACTCGCTCAATGATGACTGGATCGGACTGCAGTTGATCTGAGAATCTATGCAAAAGTCGCTCGATAGATCTACGAATCGGATGTTCGTAATCTTCTTGAACTTCTTTACTCAATTCAATGAGGCGCTCATAGAGCCACTCCCCAGCTCGATCTTTGCCAAGTCCCGGTAACCACTTAGGAAGCTGTTTATCGATCCAGCCTTTTGCACGTGCTGGATCATTTTCTAACCAATCTTGAATTGCCTTAGCTAACATGTCCACAATTGGTGTGTGAGCATCGTTTTCAACAGCTTTAACTAAAAAGATCCCAAGTGGTTTTGCAATATCAAAGTTTTCGGCGGTGCGGCGAAAAGACTCTTCGATAACTTCGGCAATGTCTGCATCGTCGCCCAGCGATGTTGCCCAAGCAATTACCCCCGAAAGTTCATCGGTTACTTGTTTGGCATTTTGGGGATTGCTCAACCAGCTGCCTAAGCGATTTGAGATGTTTGCCGATTGAAGTTTGCTGCGCACAACTTCTTCAGATAAGAAGTTATCGCCTACAAATTCGCCAAGACTGGCGCCGATAGCATCTTTGCGAGTTGGGATGATTGCAGTGTGTGGAATTGGTAGCCCAAGCGGTCTTCTAAACAAAGCGGTGACGGCAAACCAATCTGCCAGTCCGCCGATCATTCCAGCTTCAGCGGCAGCCCGCACGTAACTAACCCATTCGGCAGCGCCTGCAGCTTCGGCGCGCTTTGCAAAAACATATACAACGGCTGAAGCAATTAGTAGCCCAGTTGCAAATGATTTCATCCGGCGCAATTGCTTGCGCTTTATCCGATCACTTGCTCGCGTAGCGATGCGAAGTGGTTGACTCATGCCTTAATCGTAGGCGTGTGATCTAGGCCAGCAATCTGGTCATGAATATGTCCTGCCAGTCGCTCAATAATTACGAGTCCATCTTTCACGCCACCTGGTGATCCTGGCAGATTAATGATCAGCGATGAACCAGTAACGCCGGCTAAACCACGCGTCAAATCAGTGGTTGGTACGCGTTCCCGAGAGTGCGCCCTGAAGGCTTCTGGAATTCCAGGAAGTAATTTTTTTATTAGTGGCGCAGTTGCCTCTGGTGTTACATCGAACGGTGAAACGCCAGTTCCACCGGTAGTAACAATTAGATCTACATTATTTGCAAGTGAACTTTCAATCGCGGCTTGAATTTGTGAAATGTTGTCTGGAATCACAATTGGATCTTTTAACTCGTATCCAAGTTTGGCTAATCCGGCAGCCAGAATTTCACCGCTGGTATCGGCATACACTCCGGCACTCGCGCGATTGCTCGCAGTAATAACTACTGCAGTTCGAATCGGCATTTAACTTCGATTCCATTCCCCATTACGTCCACCGTCTTTGTGGATCATTCTCACATCCGTAATAGTTGCGCCTGGATCCAGCGCCTTGACCATGTCAATTACGGTTAGTCCGGCAACTGCGACAGCAGTTAAAGCTTCCATCTCAACACCAGTACGATCGGCTGTCTTTACTGTGGCGGTGATTTCTACGCCGTCATCAACCACAACGAGTTCAACTGAGACGCCATGGACGGCAATTGGGTGGCAAAGCGGAATCAAATCGGGAGTTCGCTTAGTCGCCATGATGCCGGCAATCCGAGCAGTTGCTAAAACGTCTCCCTTTGGCACAGTGCCATCGCGCAAAAGTGTCACTACTTCTTCCGAAAGCAGCACGCGACCAACTGTTGTCGCAGTGCGAGTAGTCACTTCGCGATCAGCTACATCAACCATATGGGCGTTGCCCGAAGCATCGATGTGAGTTAAATCAGAGTTGCTCATAACTGATAATCGTACGCGCAGAGTGGCCTGGGTCACGATTTAGTTGAGAATTCAACGAAATGTGGCACGGTTCACACTGGATTTAAGCCTCTGGACACCTTTTTGACGTTAGGCATTCATAGAGGTCTGGGAGAATTCAAGTGTGGGAGACCCCCACACTTGAAAGGAAAAACACCATGAGTGTTCAAATGAATACAACTGAATCCGTAGTCGGATTCGCTGCATTGGAATCAAATTATGCAGTCATAATCAACAATGCCATTGGCGAGCACCGCAATGCAGATGTCAACTACATCGTGCGCTCCTACAACATGGAAAAGAACAACATCACACGCAAGAGCGTAATCGCTCGCTTGCGTGACGCGTTCTAATCCATCTGCGCAAACCAAAAGAGGACCGATGCTAAAGCATCGATCCTCTTTAGTTTTTCCCGAGAAGCTTTTCTGCGAGGAAGAGAATTACTGCTTGATTGCAGAGATGTCTAGCTGCAACTTAATGTTGTCGCTGACTAGGAAGCCACCTGTTTCTAGGGCAACGTTCCAAATCAGACCGTAATCCTTGCGACTCAATTCGGCAGTTCCTTCAAAACCAGCACGAGCATTACCGAATGGATCCGTTGCTGTTCCAGTTGGTTCAACAGCGATGTCAATGCTGTTTGCTACACCCTTGATAGTTAGGTTGCCAGTAACTACGAAGGTATCACCAGTTGCTTTGACTGCTGTTGATTCAAAAACAAGTTCGTTTGTATTTTCGGTATCGAAGAAGTCGGCACTTTTTAAGTGGCCATCACGATCAGCTGAGCCGGTATCGATTGAGTCAAGCTTTGCTGTGACTTTGGCAGATGATGATGCTGTGTCAGCGCCAACAACTATGGTGCCTTCAAAATCTGCAAAGTGTCCACGGACTTTTGTGATTACTGCGTGACGGGTTTCAAAACCCAAGCGGGAATGTGAAGGGTCTATAACCCAGGTTCCTGCGATTGAAGAAAGATTGGTCATAACGACTCCTTGATAGTTGAAAATTGAACTACTTTAGTTTAACTTTCAACTACGTTTCAAGTCAAATCACACGCCCTTGGCCACGTCTTCCACGGCTTTCGCCACTGACTTGGCGACTTTTGGATCAAACACACTTGGGACGATGTAACTGGCATTTAGTTGCTCTGGTGAAACACAGCCCGCAATTGCATGAGCAGCCGCTAGCAGAGTTTCAGTTGTGATCTTGGAAGATGCAGCGTCCAATAGTCCGCGGAAGATGCCTGGGAATGCCAAGACGTTGTTGATCTGGTTTGGGTAATCGCTACGACCAGTTGCCACAACCTTTGCGTACTTAGCGGCAATCACAGGATCAATTTCTGGATCCGGATTTGCCAGAGCAAACACGATTGAATCAGGCGCCATGGAAGCAACATCGGCTTCAGTCAAGATGTTTGGTGCGCTAACTCCAATGAAAACATCCGCACCCGCAATGCCGTCACTCAATTTGCCAGTCACCCCAGCCATATTGGTATTGGCCATCATCCATTCGCTTGTGGATTCACTATTTGGGCGATCTTTGTAGATCGCTCCTTCAGTGTCGTATGCAGTTATGTTTTTCATGCCGGATTCAAGCAATAATTTTGCCACCGCAGTTCCGGCGGCGCCTGCCCCACTCATAACGATCTTCAAGTCTTCTGGCGTCTTCTTCACAATCTTTAAAGCATTCGTAAGTGCAGCTAGCACGACAATTGCAGTTCCATGTTGATCATCGTGGAATACCGGGATGTCTAAGAGTTCGCGCAGCCGCGCTTCGATTTCAAAACAACGCGGCGCAGAGATGTCTTCCAAGTTGATACCGCCATAAACTGGCGCCAAGATTTGAACAGTTCGAACGATTTCATCTACGTCTTGGGTGTCAAGGCAAACTGGCCAAGCATCCACATCAGCAAACTGTTTGAAAAGCGCGGCTTTACCTTCCATAACCGGCAAAGCTGCAGCTGGTCCGATGTTGCCAAGGCCTAGTACTGCAGATCCATCAGTGACAACAGCAACGGTATTTCGCTTAATTGTTAATCGACGCGCATCACTTGGTTCTTCATAAATTGCCATACAAATTCGAGCCACACCAGGTGTGTAGGCGCGAGAAAGATCATCACGAGTACGGAGCGGGACTTTTGGCTTTACTTCCAGCTTGCCACCAAGGTGCAATAAGAATGTGCGATCACTAACTTTGCGAACTTTGGCGCCAGCAATGCCAGCAATCGCTGCGGTAACGCGATCAGCGTGATCTGGATCAGAAGTATCGCAAGTTACGTCAACGACCATACGTTCGTGACTGGATTCAACAACGTCTAGTGCGGTTAGGGCAGCGCCAGTGTCAATGACTGCTTGTGCCAGACTTGCGGTGGACGATGATTCGGGCGATAACTCAACGCGCAATGTAATTGCATAACCCGGACTGTTGTTAGCCATTAAACATTCTCCTTGGTAAGTCTCTATTGTCCCATTGCCTGCTGCCGATCAATACCAGGTCCATAAGTGCTTGGTCACATTTCCAGCCATTTGAAACGGGGTTACTTACTCATCGCAGTCAATTCACTGGCACGATGGTTCCATGACACCTCCATTTAATCTTTCTGGTTCCAAAGCGTTAATCACCGGCGCGGGCTCGCCAACTGGAATTGGCTATGCCAGTGCAAAGTTGCTTTGCGAGATGGGAGCTTCGGTTTACCTAACCGGCGCAAGCGATCGCCTGAATGAACGTGTGGCTGAATTACAATCGCAAGGATTTAACGTTGCGGGTTGTGTTGCCGACTTAACAGAGTTTTCGGCAGCCGAGACTGTAGTTTCAAATGCTTTGGCCTTACTTGGTGGCCTAGACATCGTTGTTAACAACGCTGGTATGACCAGTGTCAATGCGCCAATGCAAGAAGTCGGAGAAGCTGGCGATGGTGCTTCGATGAGCGTCGAAGGCTGGCATAACTCAATCGCCCGAAACCTTAATTCGGCGTTTTACATAACCAAACTTTCCCTTCCCCACTTACGCAAATCATCCGCAGGTCGTGTAATCATGATGTCGAGTCTGACTGGGCCGGTAATGGCAATTCGTAATGATGTGGCGTACGGCGCAACAAAAGCTGGGATGGTTGGTCTGACTAAGTCACTTGCAGTTGATGAAGCGAAATATGGCGTAACTGCAAATGCGGTTGCCCCTGGCTGGATTCAAACTGCCTCGCAAAGCATTAGCGAAGGTCACGAAGGTGGTAGCACTCCGATGGGCCGTTCAGCCACCCCAGCAGAAGTAGCAGCAGTAGTTGGTTTCCTAGCCAGTCGCGAAGCCAGTTACATCACAGGTCAAGTAATAGTCATCGATGGTGGAAATTCAATAAGTGAGCAACGCACAGTTCGTTAGATCGAAACTGTTCGTTAGATCAAATAAGAACAACCCATGATGAATCCGTCAAGGGTGCGGCCTAATTATTT